>JAGGTZ010000195.1 GCA_021158805.1 Thermoproteota archaeon
TCCAAGCCTGAGTATGACGATCCTCTTGAACTCTGGAACTATCTTAATTGCTGAGTATATTAGAGCTATTACTATTAAAACTAGAATTCCCAAAATAACGTCCGAGACTGAAATAATCTGCATCATATCCTCACCACCTTCACCTTAAATCCCTTCACAGATACTACCTTCACCCTATCCCCCTCCCTTAATGGCTCATCAGCGTATGCTGTCCATAGTTCAGAACCTATAAGTACAACTCCCTCCTTTGGTGGGTTTATCGAGACCCTGACTATTCCCTTCCTCCCTATAAGCTGGTCCGGGCTAAGTAGGCTGGGTTTTCTGAGTAAGGCTTCCCTTATCTTATATAGGTAGAAGCCAGCTAGTCCTGCTAGTGTTACGACCACCACAACTATAACCTCAGCGCTTACACCGAGAGATATAAGAGGGCTTGATTCGTAGAGGAGGAATAAGCCTATGGATGCAATTATGGCGCCTGCTAATGCGAGAAAACCATGTCCCATCTTTAACTCAAGGAATATCGTTGCAGCTCCTAGAAGCATTAGGAGGATCGAGGCAAGATTAGCCTCCATGAGTCCCAGTGCATAGAGGCTCAATATCACTAGGATGGCGCCTACACCTTCCAATACGTATGTAGGGTGAGCTAGTCCCAGCAGGAGGAGAACAACTCCCGCTAAGAAGAGGACCCATGTGTTTATAGGATCGGTTATGAGTAGGAGGATCGATATCCTTAGATCAGGCATATACTCCTCAATATTTGCTGGCCATCCAATCTCATCTAGAAACGACTTGATATCCTTAGCTACACAATCTACTACTCCATACCTAAGAGCTTCATCTGAAGCCAATGCAAGATTCTCCTTAACAAAGAGTTCGGCAGCGGTCTCATTTCTGCCAGAACTTTTAGCAAGACTCTTCAACCAGCTTGCAAGCGCATTTGAAACCTTTTCATCCTTTGGTCTTGGCTCTGCAGCTCCTATAGAGGATCCTGGCCCCATACATGCCTTGTCAGATGCCATTAGAATGAAAGTACCAGCAGAAAAAGCTCTCCCACCCGGAGGGACAAAGACCGCTACAGGAACAGGCGAAGAGCTGATCTCCGTGACTATTTTCTCCGTAGGCTTCAAGAATCCACCATCTGTATTTAAGACAACAAGGACGCCACTAGCACCGTTTGCATGTGCGTAACGGATAGTATTAGCCATGTATTCAGCTACTCCTTCGGTTATGGGGCCTTCTATTTTCATGATGATTACTTTGTCACTCTGACCGGCAGATAAGAGGGGGACTACAACTACCATCAAAATGATGAGAGCTAGATATCTGCGAACCATCTCCAAGCATACATCTAATTTCTGGAATTTAAAGATGGTTGCTAGCTCGCATCCTCTGCAATCAGGAAAGTGATCGCCATTCTTAGAGGGGATTAACCCCTCTTACCATATAGATTGCCTCTTCTGCTATCTGTACAGCGTGATCCGCCATTCTCTCTAAGTAACGAAGGATTAGCGTGATAGCAACAGCACAAGCTGGTAGTTTCTCCTCTCCTGTGATCACCCTGTCCCTTAGGTAGGCTTCATAAGCCCCATCTACTTTATCATCCATAGCTATCACGATCTCAGCCGTCTTTATATCCCTCTCCTCTACTGCCTTCATGGCTAATTTGACCATCTTCTCTGTTATCTCTGCGGGGCCGACTACCAGCTCAATATCACACTCCCTAACATCCCTAAACAGCTCCAATGTCTGAGCTATATTCCTAGCGTACCTGCCGAGTCTGACAAGCCCGTAGCTTATCTCCATTAGAGAAATTAATGTCCTTAGATCTGAGGCCATTGGCTGAAACCTGGCCATGGTCTTGCTTATACGTTCCCTTAGTCGGTTATGAGTAAACGATAATATCATCGCACCCTTATCTACCTCTTTCAGCACCTCCTTCGGCTGTTGCTTTCCTAGGAAGGCGTCAACACATTTCTTAGTTAAAGAGAGTGAAAGTTCGCTTGATTTCACTATTTCAGAAAAGATGGACCTTATCTCAGCATCAATAAGTGACATGACCTTTGCCCCCTGAGATCATGGGTTATCTCTATAGGGTCCATATCTCTTTAATAGGCTTTCCTCTTTCCTCCCAGCTCGAATTCTATTAACACTTATTACCACCTGTTATGTATGTGTGTTGGTGGGAGATTGGTAGACGATGAGAAGGACATATCCGGGCTAGTTTTTGTTTCTCTAATGTTCTTTGGGTTGGGAGCTGGGCTTCTGTTTGGAAGACCTGATGTTGGTATCCTTGTGGGGTTAGGTATGGGCTTCATAGCGATGGCATTGGTGAAGGCTCGAGGGGTAGAGGTTGCATCAGAAACTACATTGAGAATAGGTAAGTTTAGCGGGTCCATAATACTAATCTTAATCGGTGCTGGTTTCCTATTCGGTGGAATATCACTCTTGCTGGGAATTCAGATACCTTGGAGATTCCTTGGTGGTATAATACTACTTGCTATAGGCCTAATATTCCTCGCAAAGGCGTTTAAGCTGCTTACCCTCACTTAACTTTGAGATGCTTGACAATAACTACCATTAAGATCCTCACCTAACTAGAAGTTTTTACATATCGATTAGGTAGATCCACTGGTAAAGATCCCTCATATAGCTACAGACCCTTCTCCCCTGCTAAGTTTCTTAACTGAGGAAGCGGGATCTAATTAGCTCAGTTAACTGCTTAAGGTCAAATGACCTCTTACTGCCTTGCATAATCCCAACTTATTAAATTGGCTATGATCCATCAATTCAAGGTGATCCATTGAAGCTTGGCATTAAGATTATCGCGCCTCTAGCACTTGTAGTGATAATGGTACTCGGAGTTATATCGATGTCAGCGCCTCCCTCTCCCTTGGGAAGTGAAGAGTGGCCTTTGCCTCCAGAAGATTATCCTATGGAGAATCTCACCTCAAATCTCAATGTTACGAACATGACATTGTTTGGCGCGCAGCCCATCTCCACATTGGGTGGAGGATTAGACTTCCCTCTGGGGAGCCAAGCCTTCTATTACTTGGGAGCCATCAAGAACGATACATTTCTCGCTTTTGTCGTAGCTAAGTTTCCTGATATAAGCTCCTCACTACGTTTTGGAGCTAGGGTACTGGAAACACTTAAAGAGGGCTTCCCGGAGAATGCCACTCATTACTTGGTGACTAACGACGGTGGCCTCCTTACGATAAAGGAGGCCAATCAGACTATGTCCTTATGGTATGGCAAGGGCTGGCTCTTCCTGATACAAGTAACAAAAGGAGGGGAAAAAGGTGCTGAAGCTGTTAGTGAATTTAAGAAAGCTATATTGAGGGCTTATAAGGGTTAAAATGTCTGAATCCTTTGCTCCTCCTCGAATACTGCAACAAGCTTCAACTTTTCCTCCTTAATCGCTAAATTTCCGAGTCCTGGCCCTTCAGGGACTGTCCGATGGCCGTTCTCAATCCCAGCCCCTCCTTCAACGAAGTCCTCCTTAAGGGAGATGTCTGAGTCTAAATCCGTCGTAACTACGTTTCTAGTAGCAGCAGCGAAGTGAACTCCTGCTGTGATACTTAAACCCCCTTCCATCATACAGCCAACCATGTTAGGGATGCCGGCAGCTTCGCTTATAGCAGCTATCTTCCTTGCCTTCAATAAGCCCCCTGCTTTCATCAACTTTATGTTGATGTAGTCGGCAGCCCCCATTTTCACGACTTTAATGGCATCTTCGGGCGTATGTACGCTTTCATCGGCCATTATAGGTATGGGGCTCATCTTCGTTACATAAGCCATCCCCTCCAAATCATCCCACCTGACAGGCTGTTCGGCAATCTCTACATCGTATCTCTCCATCATTCTCAGGGCCTTCAGAGCCTCCTTAACAGTCCATCCCTGATTGGCATCGATTCTTATCTTTATGTCAGGGCCAACGGCATCTCTCACTACCTTAACCCTCTGGACATCTTCCTCCACATCAACGCCCACCTTGAGTTTTATGGCTTTAAAACCACTCTCAACTATCGATACAGCTTCTTCTCCCATTTCCTCAGGAGATTTTATTCCTATGGTAAGGTCCGTCTCAATCTTCTCCCTATATCCGCCTAACAGCTCCCTGACTCCAATCCCTAGGATTTTTCCCTTTAGATCGAAAGCAGCCATTTCTAATGCAAGCTTAGCGGAAGTATTACCTAGCATAGAGAGGTCCATCTTCTCCTCTATCCTCTCTACGTTAAGGGGATCTTCGCCTATTATCGCTGGAGCTAAGGTATACATGGCAGCTACTATGGTCTTCTCACTATCTCCGGTTATCCTCTTGGCTGGAGATGCTTCTCCCCAACCTATTCGACCTTCGTCATCTACTAACTTTACTACGACGTCTGTGCTACTGACAGATGTCCCGAGTGAAATGGTGAAGGGCTGTTTATAGGGGAGCTCTACGGTATATACCTCAACTTTCGTGATAATAGACATACAATCACCACCGAACTCGAAGATGAAAAAGGAATAAATGTTCTTAGGGGGAAAGTTTAACCCCTACTAACTCAATAGTACATGATGGTTGAGAGATGTCCCGACGGAAATCCCTATCATGTGCTGACTGTCTTGCAGGAATCCCTGCCTGATGGTAGAACCAGATGTTTGGTCTGCCCGAGGAAATGTGTGATTCCAGAGGGCAAGTATGGGGTCTGTAAGACGAAGTTGAATGTGAATGGCGTGCTATGTGAGGTTAACTATGGGAAAGTCAGTAGTGTTGCTATGGACCCCATTGAGAAGAAGCCATTCTTCCACTTCATGCCGGGTACTTATGCTTACAGTATAGGCACTGTGGGTTGCAATCTAATGTGCGAACACTGTCAGAACTGGGTTATAAGTCAATCAAATCCGGAAGATTTCCCTTATCTAAGGGACCTGAGTCCGGAAGAAGCTGTTAAGGACGCTTTAGATCTGGGCGCCTCTAGCATAGCCTTCACGTATAACGAGCCCACGATAGTGAGCATGGAGTGGGTAGTCGAGACGGCTAAGCTGGCTAAGGAGAAGGGGCTAGCCACTTTAAGCGTCACAAATGGTTACTGGAGTGAGGAGGCTAGGGATAGACTGATTCCCCTGATAGATGGGGCTAATGTAGATGTAAAGGCTTTTACTGATGAGTTTTATAGGAAGGTAGCTAAGGCACCCTCCCTAAAGCCAGTCCTAGATACGGTAAAAGCGCTTAAGGAGGCAGGAAGACATGTAGAGGTTACTTATCTGATAATACCCACGTTGAACGATGATCCAGATGAAATAAGGAATTTCGCTAGATGGGTCGTACGGGAGGTAGGAGACGATACGCCAGTCCACTTCTCGAGGTTTTACCCCCAGTTTAGGATGACGAACTTGCCTCCAACGCCTACAGAGGTAATAAAGAATGCTATAAGAATAGCAAGGGAGGAGGGCGTGAAATACGTATACTCAGGTAATGTCCCTGGAGACCCAGATGAGAACACCTACTGTCCCTCATGCGGTGAACTACTGATAAGAAGGTGGGGATTCTCCATAGAAAAGTGCAACCTGACCGA
>JAGGTZ010000156.1 GCA_021158805.1 Thermoproteota archaeon
AATCCTATTATAGTGGATAGGAGAACCCATTTCACTAGGATGCTGTGAGGTTTACTTGACCTGAAGAGCCCCCTTAATCTCATTCCAGCCCACTAAGCTTGAGAAGATACAATTAATACCTTATCCCTCGCCAAGCCTTGTTGCCATTAATCATAGTACATTCTATCCTCATTTGAGAAAAACAATTATACCATTAGGCTCGTCCTAAGGTTAACTTTAATAGCTTCTCAAGTTAAATGCTGTGGTGATATAATGCCCTTGGCTGATTCACTCACCTTCATTAACAGAGATAACTTCTTCGCGATGTCCCTAATAATAGGGATCATAGTGGGGATCATTCCTGGAATTGGAGTACTAGGACCGATCGCTGGGGGCTTTCTCTATGCTTACTTCTCCATGTTCTATGGCCAGATACCCAAGGACCAAATGGAGGCGATAAAGAGAGGAGCTTACATGGGTCTCATCCTCTCCATAATAAGTGTAGTCATAACGCTACTGATCTGGAGTTCTTTCGTCCCGGCACATCCAATGATGTTTCCCATGGTTACCTTCTCAGCTCTAGCGATAATAAATCTGATCATAGTAGGACTGATAATAGGCGCTATCTTAGGTGGTATAGGCGGTTTCATAGCCTACTATGTAGAATAGCCTCGTCACTCGAATGTCACTTTTTTGAAAAAGATTTTTTTGAGGGTCAGCGAAGAAGCTGGGTGTGAACTTGGGTTGGTCAGTACTGGAAGCCCTAAGGGAAAATCCAGAGGTCCTAAAAGACAGCCTTAGAAAGAGGTACATGCCAACAGACTTAGTTGACAAGGCTATAGAACTAGATATAAAGTGGAGAGAGCGTATAACTGAGCTAAACAGGTTGAGGGAGAAAAGAAACGAGGTAAATAGGCTAATCCCTCGCGTCCCTCCGGAAGAGAAGAGTAAGTTGATAGAGGAGGCCAAAGACCTCGGTAGGAAAGTTAAGGAACTTGAAGAAGAGGTAAAGAGGCTTGATGAGGAGAGAAATAAGATTCTGGCATCCTTACCAAGTATAGTCCACGAAAGCGTTCCTGAAGGGCCCAATGAAACTTATAATGTCCCAGTCAGATTTTGGGGAAAGCCTAAGGTCCCAAGATCAAAATTAGAATCTTTTAAAAGAGAAACAGAGGGCTTCCAGGTGGAATTTGAGCTGTTAGACTGGGAGCCCAAGGGACATGCTGATGAACTGGAATTAATCTTAAAGATGGGAGACACCTACAAAGCAGCCCAGCTATCTGGCAGCAGATTCTTCTATCTTTTCAAGGACATAGTCTGGCTTGAACAGGCTTTAGTAATGTTCGCACTGGATGTAATATCAGAGAAGGGATTTATACCCGTCATTCCGCCCTACATGTTAAGGCAAGACTATTATCTAGGGGTTACGGACCTAGAGACGTTTAAAGACAGCATCTATAAGATAGAGGGTGAGGACTTATACCTAATAGCTACGTCTGAACATCCACTCATAGCTATGCACGCTGGAGATACCTTTGTGGAAGAGGAACTTCCTAGACTATACGTTGGAGTGAGTCCCTGTTTCAGGAAGGAGGCTGGGACTCATGGGAAGGACACGAAAGGAATATTTAGGGTCCATCAGTTCTACAAGGTAGAGCAGATAGTATTCTCAAAGCCCGAGGAGAGCTGGGAATGGCATGAACGTCTAATTGAGAATGCCGAGGAGATATATCAGGCATTAGAGATCCCCTATAGAATAGTTAACATAGCTGCTGGAGATCTGGGGGCATCTGCAGCGAAGAAATATGATTTAGAGGCCTGGTTTCCAGCTCAAGGTAGGTATAGAGAACTTGTAAGTTGCAGCAACTGCGTAGACTGGCAGAGCTATAGACTTAGGATAAAGCTCGATAGGAAGGGAAGGAGGGAGTTCGTTCATACATTAAACAGTACGGCTCTAGCTACTACGAGGACTATCTGCGCCATAATCGAGAACCATCAGAGGGAAGACGGCAGCGTTAGAATACCAAGGGTCCTGAGAAAGTACTTAGAGCTATTTGACTCCGCACCAAAGGACGAAATAGTGCCATTAGAGGAAAAATTGATAAAGGATTGATTAAAACCAGAGCTTTCCAGGGTTCATTATCCCATTTGGATCTAATAGCTCCTTTATTCGGGTAACAAGTTCGATATAGCCCTCTCCCCTCACCGCCTTGATCTCCTCTAAGAAAAGGTCTTTCTTACTAATTCCTATTCCATGCTCACCGCTAATAGCTCCTCCCAACTCTATAGCCAGTTTCCCTGTCTTTAAGAACATCTCTCTAGCCTTCCTCACCTGCTCAGGATCTTCAGGATCAAAGCATATGGGGTGTAGATTCCCATCACCAGCGTGCCCAAATATTGGCATTCTAAGTCCATATTCCTTCCTAAGCTTGTCTAATTCCCTTAAAGCTATCATTAGCTTGGATAGAGGTACGGTTATGTCCTCCAAGAGGACCCCAGGATAGGCCCTAGTGACGGCCGCGTAGGCTCCCTGTCTTGCAAGGTAAAGCTGCTCCATCTCCTCTGGATCATCGCTTGCCGTCGTTTCGCCACCACTCTCCTCCATGACCTTCCTGACCTCTTTAACGATCCTCCAGACAGCCTCCTCCGGGCCATCTATATCTGCTATAACCATGGCCTCTCCCAGAGGGACATCGTAGCCTAAAACCTCCCTTACTATCTCTATTGTCTCCCTATCTAGGAGTTCAAGTATCATTGGGACATAACCCCTCCTTCTTATTTCGGAGATCGCCTTTCCTGCATTTTCAAGCATATCAAAGAGACCTAGCACCCTAACGACTTTCTCGAGTAGCGGATAGATCTTGAGCCAAGCTCTTGTTATGATACCTAAGGTACCCTCAGATCCAATGAAGAGCGATAGCAGATCGGGACCCCATCTCAACTCCAAGCTTCTTCAGGACGAAGACCGCATCCTGTAAAGCCCTCTCGTACTCCTCATTTATCTCTCCCCAGAGGGCCTTAGCCCCTGTAGTGTATATACCCAACTTCTTCATTATCGGTCCAGCTTTCGCCAACGTATTAATGTTCATGAAGCCCTCTAATCTCCTCATGAGCCTAAAG
>JAGGTZ010000045.1 GCA_021158805.1 Thermoproteota archaeon
GCTAGCGCCCGAATTAATGAGATAAATGTGTCGCTTGAGGTCTCCAAACCACAGCTCGGTATTGTGGCTAATAAAGTTGATCTGGATCTGTTTCAGGGAGAATTACCCCAAATAGAGGCCAAAGGTTTCTCCTACTCAATATACACTCCTGACGAGCTAGAATACCTATCCGAGGTTCCTGTGGTGCTCATACTTGGTGGACCGGATGCTTACCAAGATATGGGTGACCTAGTAAGATCTCTGCTACCAGAAGATAAGCAGCAAGAGATGAGAGATCAATCAGCCAGCTTCCTACTCCCAAATGCCCTCAGCAGAGAAGGGATAAATCAGACAGTTATATTGGTTGGTGGAAAGGACAGATATCAGACCTTAGAGAAGGTGCGTGATATAATGCCCTTCATTCTGGAAGAACTCTCATCTAAGGACAGCGAACCTCCCCAAATGGTCGGCTGCGAATCAATTGTAGCTAGCTCAATCTCGCCCCATGGCATAGTTGCAGAGGTACCATATCAAGCAGGAGGTACAGACATAGCTATATATTGGAATGAGCCTATCTCTGAAGTATCCCTGGGGGTTTCAGCGAGATACGACGGAGAGACCGTCCCGTTGCCTGAAAGCATAGCCTCCATCCGCGTAAACGGGCCTGTAACAACAATTTCACTGGAGGAAGGGGTTCCTAAAGACCTCCTCTTGGACCTGGTAAATGTTAGGGATACGAGGGGGAATATACTGGAAAGAACTATACAACTAGAACTTAAGTTAGTAGGGGGAGAGAAGTATCCATACATGATCTTAGATGTCATAGGGAATGAAAGCATGGGGAATACGTTCTTTTATTATGTAAGGGTGAGGAACTTAGGTGATAAATCTGGATCTGTTTACTACGAATTAACTCAGGCACCACCACCCTTCATAAACGTCGAAGTTGAACCAGAAACATCAATGATTCCACCTGGTGGTCTAGCGACCTTCGATATATCAGTAGCGGTAGGGGAAGAAGCAGTTCCAGGCACTTATCCATTCCAAGTCACTTTCCATCTCGATTCCTACGAAGGGACCATCTCTCATCCCCTCAACCTAACTGTGAGAGTGTGGATGGAGGGGTGAGTGCCCTTTCCCCTTTTGGCAGGGGAAATTTTAATGGAAATATGTTGCCTGCTTATCCAATGAAGGTCTTACGGCTATACGTACTTCATGCCGATGGGGAGATCGAGCCCGTCCTTTTCAGATATGAAAAGCTCGTCCTTGGAGGATGGAGTGGTAGAAATAAGGAAGATGTCTTGGCTCATGTGGAGGAACTCAGAAAGCTAGGTATCCCTGCTCCCTCAGAGGTTCCATCCTTCTTCTATGTAGGAACGAACTTGTTAACGAGTGATAGGGAGATAAAAGTCTTGAGAAGAAAGAACAACGGGGAAGTGGAGTATGTCCTCTTCTTAGATGAAGGTAAACCTAGATATGTGACTGTAGGTAGTGATCATACTGATAGAGAGGTCGAAAGGACTAGTTTTCAGATCTCTAAACAACTCTATCCTAAGATAATCTCTCCTGTAGTATGGGACTATGAGGAAATCTATGACCACTGGGATACGTTGATCCTTAGGATGTACGTGGATGGGAAGCTATCGCAAGAAGCCTCGTTAAAATCGCTTCTGAGGCCGCAAGACCTGATAAAAGAGGCCGGACTAAATGAGGATAATGCAGTCCTATTCTCAGGATCTATACCATGGAAAGGAGGAGAAGTGGTCTTTGGACGGAAGTATAGAATTGAGATGGAAGATCCTGTGCTGAGAAGGAAGATATATTACGTCTATGAGACCCACGAGCTTCCATAGTCTCGTCAGGGTTACGTGAGATATCTGCTAGTCCGGTCTTTACGAACATTATGGAGGACACCTCAGCGTATCTTCTCGAATATCTTTTTACACACTCTCGCTAGGAAAGGCATGTCGGACACTCCAGCGATAGAGGTCCTCAGGCCCTACTTAACCTGTTGAAGGATAGATACGCGCTGTACATCATCAAGAAGGGTTGGATGGCTTAGGAGGCAACGAGATATGCTGTAACTTGAAGCCGGAGATCCCCTAATAGTCAGTCTCTTGTGGTAGCTCCCTCCTGATGAGCCCCCGATACCAGTTAACGTTCTGGCAGAGATTTATATATAGATAATTATATCGATATATAGGTAAACATGATTAGTCGATATAAGTTCCTCCTCCTAGAGCAAGCTAGGTCGCCACTCATAGCTCCCACACTGAGAGCTAGGATAGAGGAAGGAGTCAAGAGGCTCAATTCGGAGCGACCTCTCAATCCCAAAGCTCTAGCTAAGCTGAGAAGGCTTCTGATAGTTGAGTACATCTATAATACCAATGCTATAGAGGGGAACACCCTCACCCTAAGAGAGACGAGGCTAGTCTTGGAGGAGGGTATTACTATAGCTGGTAAACCTCTGAGGGATCACTTAGAGGCTAGGAACCACTTAGAAGCCCTTAAGTATGTGGAAGAACTCTCAAGACGGAGAATAAGGGAGTTCGACCTGTTGAAGATTCACCACTTAGTCATGATGGGGATTCCCGAGGCAAGGCCTGGGGAGTACAGGCGTGAGCAGGTTTACATAGGGGGGTCTAGCCATATCCCTCCTCCCCCCTCCGAAGTACCGAAACTTATTGGGAGGTTTCTGAGGTGGTTGAACGGCACTATAGAGTCAGAGGAGCTACATCCAGTCGAGCTAGCAGCTGTTGCTCACGCCTATCTAACTGCAATACATCCCTTCCTTGATGGTAATGGGAGGGTAGCTAGGCTACTTATGAACATTCTCTTAATGAGGTACGGCTATCCTCTCACTGTAATAAGGAAAGAGAGGCGGAGGGAGTACTATAAGGCTCTGGAAGAGGCTGATAGAGGAAGAGCCAAGCCTATAATAAACTTCGTGGCTAGGGCAGTGGATGAAAGCCTGACCCTCTACCTAGGTTCGGTCACTGGCATGCTTCCCCTGTCGGTGGCAGCAAAGAAGCTGGGGATGAGCGTCGATTATTTAGGGCAGTTGGCCAGAAAAGGATACATCAGGGCCACCAAACTCGCTGGAAGATGGTATATCCCTGAGGACGAGTTTGAAAGACTAAGAAAGCAGTGAGCTTCAAAAGAGCGGGTGAATAGCCAGAGCCGAGTCCTCCATAAGGAGTTAGAGTTAGCGCGGTAGAGCCTTTAAGGGAGCCAAAAATCGCACCGCGGTTCCAAGAGGAACAATTACATCCTAACTCCCCTCATTCCTTAACAGCTTAAAATCGGTCTCACTCTGAGGTATCGTTTCTATCAAGATCATCACTGAGGTAGTATCCAACTAACTTCCCTCCCGCTGGAAAGTACAAATCAGATTTTCCCAACCAAACATATCTAAATATACTACTTTAGCTAATTGTTATCAGGAGAGCGAGTCATCTAACTAGTAGACGAATATATGATTAACTCCTCTTTCCCTCAAGAACTCCATAAGGGCCCTTTTAATCTCTTGATAGTAGTCTTTAAGATCCGAGGACCAGTTAGGCTGTCCCATCCTCAGGAAAACTCTGTTGATCCTATCAAAGAGTCCTGGCTTGAGATTCAATCTATCGAAGTATATTACATCAGAGTAGTCCTTTACAGTCAACACAAGATCCTCTAAATCATCTATCTTCGTCCCTGGCAGTATAGGCCCAATGAAGACGAATGTCTTAATCCCTTCCTCCCTCAGCTCCTTGAGGGCTTCTATCCTAGCCGAGGTTGGAGGTGCATGGGGCTCGAACATCCCCCTTATATCCTCATCTAGCGTTATTATGGTAA
>JAGGTZ010000087.1 GCA_021158805.1 Thermoproteota archaeon
AATCCTATTATAGTGGATAGGAGAACCCATTTCACTAGGATGCTGTGAGGTTTACTTGACCTGAAGAGCCCCCTTAATCTCATTCCAGCCCACTAAGCTTGAGAAGATACAATTAATACCTTATCCCCCGCCAAGCCTTGTTACAATTAATCATAGTACATTCTATCCCCATTTGAGAAAAACAATTATACCATTAGGCTCGTCCTAAGGTTAACTTTAATAGCTTCTCAAGTTAAATGCTGTGGTGATATAATGCCCCTAGCCGACTCGCTCAGCTTCATTAACAGAGATAACTTCTTCGTGATGTCCCTAATAATAGGAATCATAATAGGCCCGGAATTAGAGTATTAGGACCGATTGTCGGGGGCTTCCTCTATGCCTACTTCTCTATGTTCTATGGCCAGATACCAAAGGACCAGATGGAGGCGATAAAGAGAGGAGCGTATATGGGCCTTATCCTCTCCATAATAAGTGTAGTTATAGGTGTAGTTATAACGCTGCCGATCTGGGGTCCCTTCGTTCCAGTGCTTCCGATTATGTCTCCCATGGTTACCTTCTCAGCTCTAGTGATAGTATATATGATCATAATAGGACTAATAATGGGTGCTATCTTAGGAGGTATAGGCGGTTTCATAGCCTACTATGTAGAATAGCCTCCTCACCCGAATATCGCTCTTTTGAAAAAGCTTTTTTTGAGGATCAGCGAGGAAGCTGGGTGTGAACTTGGGTTGGTCAGTACTGGAAGCCCTAAGGGAAAATCCAGAGGTCCTAAAAGACAGCCTCAGGAAGAGGTACATGCCAACAGACTTAGTTGACAAGGCTATAGAATTAGATATAAAGTGGAGAGAGCGTATAACTGAGCTAAACAGGCTGAGGGAGAAAAGAAACGAGGTAAATAGGCTAATCCCTCGCATCCCTCCAGAGGAGAGGGGTAAGCTGATAGAAGAGGCCAAAGACCTCGGTAGGAAAGTTAAAGAGCTTGAGGAAGAAGTAAAAAAGCTTGATGAGGAGAGAAATAAGATTCTGGCGTCCTTACCAAGTATAGTCCATGAAAGCGTTCCTGAGGGACCCGATGAAACTTATAATGTCCCAGTCAGATTTTGGGGAAAGCCTAAGGTCCCAAGATCAAAATTAGAATCCTTTAAAAGAGAAACAGAGGGCTTCCAGGTGGAATTTGAACTGCTAGACTGGGAGCCCAAGGGACATGCTGATGAGTTGGAATTAATCTTAAAGATGGGAGATACCTACAAAGCAGCCCAGCTATCTGGCAGCAGATTCTTCTATCTTTTCAAGGACATAGTCTGGCTTGAACAGGCTTTAGTAATGTTCGCACTGGATGTAATATCAAAGAAGGGATTCATACCCGTCATTCCGCCCTACATGCTGAGGCAAGACTACTATTTGGGGGTTACGGATCTAGAGACGTTTAAAGACAGCATCTATAAGATAGAGGGTGAAGACTTATACCTAATAGCTACATCTGAGCATCCACTTATAGCTATGCATGCTGGAGATACCTTTGTGGAAGAGGAGCTTCCTAGACTTTACGTTGGAGTGAGTCCCTGTTTTAGGAAGGAGGCTGGGACTCATGGGAAGGACACGAAAGGAATATTTAGGGTCCATCAGTTCTACAAGGTAGAGCAGATAGTGTTCTCAAAGCCCGAGGAGAGCTGGGAATGGCATGAACGTCTAATTGAGAATGCTGAGGAGATATATCAGGCATTAGAGATCCCCTATAGGATAGTTAACATAGCTGCTGGAGATCTGGGGGCATCTGCAGCGAAGAAATATGATTTAGAGGCCTGGTTTCCAGCTCAAGGCAGGTATAGAGAGCTTGTAAGCTGCAGTAACTGCGTAGACTGGCAGAGTTATAGGCTTAAGATAAAGCTCGACAGGAAGGGAAGGAGGGAATTTGTTCATACATTAAACAGCACGGCTCTAGCTACTACAAGGACTATCTGCGCCATAATTGAGAACCATCAGAGGGAAGACGGTAGCGTTAGAGTACCAAGGGTCCTGAGAAAGTACTTAGAGCTATTTGACTCCGCACCGAAGGATGAAATAGTGCCGTTAGAGGAAAAATTGATAAAGGATTGATTAAAACCAGAGCTTTCCGGGGTTCATTATCCCATTTGGATCTAATAGCTCCTTTATTTGAGTAACAAGTTCGATATAGCCCTCTCCCCTCACCGCCTTGATCTCCTCTAAGAAAAGGTCTTTCTTACTAATCCCTATTCCATGCTCGCCACTAATAGCTCCTCCCAACTCTATAGCCAGTTTCCCTGTCTTTAAGAACATCTCTCTAGCCTTCCTCACCTGTTCAGGATCTTCAGGATCAAAGCATATGTTAGGATGTAGATTCCCATCACCAGCATGCCCAAATATCGGCATTCTAAGTCCATATTCCTTCCTAAGCTTGTCTAATTCCCTTAAAGCTATCATTAGCTTGGATAGAGGTACGGTTATGTCCTCTAAGAGGACCCCAGGATAGGCCCTAGTGACAGCCGCGTAGGCTCCCTGTCTTGCAAGATAAAGCTGCTCCATCTCCTCTGGATCATCGCTTGCCGTCGTTTCGCCACCACTCTCTTCCATGGCCTTCCTGACCTCTTTAACGATCCTCCAGACAGCCTCCTCCGGGCCGTCTATATCTGCTATTACCATGGCCTCTCCCAGAGGGACATCGTAGCCTAAAACCTCCCTCACTATCTCTATTGTCTCCCTATCTAGGAGCTCAAGTATCATTGGGACATAACCCCTTCTTCTTATTTCGGAGATCGCCTTTCCTGCATTTTCAATCCTATCAAAGAGACCTAGCACCCTAACGACCTTCTCGGGTAGCGGATGTATCTTGAGCCAAGCCCTTGTTATGACACCTAAGGTACCCTCAGATCCAATGAAGAGCGATAGCAGATCAGGACCCCATCTCCACTTATAGACAGGCTCTCCGATCCTAATTTTCTTACCTCCTGGTACTATCACTTCCATCGCGAGGACCCAGTTCTTCATCACACCGAACTTCGCTCCTCTCAGTCCACCGGCGTTCTCAGCCAAAGCTCCTCCTATAGTGGCAATTCTAGAGCTTGCGGGATCAGGTGGGAAAAAGAAGCCATATTTTCTACACTCTTGATCCACCTGTAGAACTGTGGCACCCGCCTCGGCCATAACATAACCGTCCTCTATGCATACCTCAATTCCATTCATGGGTGATAGATCTAGGAGTATAGAATTGGGTACAGCGGGAACAGATGCACCGGTTAAGGAGGTCCCACTACCCCTTGGTACAACGGGGACCTTTCTCTTATTAGCTACCTCTAAGACGACCCTAACGTCATCCTCAGAATAAGCCCTAACAACGGCACTAGGAGGAGTTTTGTGCTCCGTACTTGCATCGAGTGAATACGCGTAAAGGTCCTCCGGCTCTGTTAGGACCTTTTCCTTTCCTATCTTCCTCCTAATTTCAGATAAGGCATTAGAAAGGGAGCTAGCTAGCACGACTACACCTCCTCACATATAGATCGTAAAATAATATTGTCAACTTGGGACACCGGCCCTACCCGAATATATCGCATATGCTCTCCCATAAATAATCAGCTCTTGGACATGTAGACCTACTGGGCAGATTTGGGAGCATTGGCCGCAAAGTACGCAGGAATAAAGCCTGTCTAAGACCTCCTTTGGCCTGACAGGGTCACCTCTTACTAGGGAATTGATGAGGGTCATCCTACCTCTAGCGGATCTACTCTCTAGCATGTCTAAGGCATTGGCAGTCGGACATTCCACGTTACAGAACCCACATTTCTTACATTTATCTGTATCTCTCCTTAACATCTCAGCTAAGTCTTCTAAGCTGAGGCTCTTTGGTTTGGGGCTCTTGGGAAGAACATTATATCTCTTAAACTCGGGTTTCATCGGATCAACTCTATCTATCTCATTTCTCATAGCCTCCGCAATTAGGGAGGCTAGATCATACACTCCGATCTTGTAATTTAGGGAGTCAAATCCGGTCCTGAGCATCATCATACATGCCGGGCATGATGTGTAAACGAGATCAGCGCCTGTCTCCCTTAACTCCTCAATTCTCTCATAGGAAATCTTCCTAGCCAGTGGTGGTTGAGTCAGTTCGAGGCCTCCATCCCCACTGCATCCTGTGTTCACGCCATGCCTAGGTGGTTCAATGTACTCCACCCCTTCTATTCTAGATATTATGAACCGTATTTCATCGACGACACCAATGGTTCTAGCTAAATAGCATGGATCATGATAGGTGATCTTAACTTTCCTACCTAGCTTCAACTTAAGACCTTGCTCAGCTATCTTTTTCGCAACTACTTCCACGAAGTGATAGCTTTCTATCTCCCATCCCTCTACAAATTCGGGATAATATAGCTTGAATGCTGTAGCGACTATTGGATCGAGGGCAATTATCCTCCTAACACCCATCTCTTTTAGCTTCTCATGAACACCTTTGGCATGCTCCTTGAACTCCCTCAATAATCCATATGTATGGAGGGCCACGCCGGATGGAGGTTCATCCTCGAATAGATAACCCATCTCAACTCCAAGCTTCTTCAGGACGAAGACCGCATCCTGTAAAGCCCTCTCGTACTCCTCATTTATCCCTCCCCAGAGGGCCTTAGCCCCTGTAGTGTATATACCCAACTTCTTCATTATCGGTCCAGCTTTCGCCAACGTATTAATGTTCATGAAGCCCTCTAATCTCCTCATGAGCCTAAAGGCTCCTTCAGCATTCCCCATTACAGGATACATCTCGCCTGCATAGAATATAGTTCCATTTACTGGTCCCCTAGGCAACAATCCCCTTGCCCACTTTACCCTCTGATCAGGACCGATCCCTAGTACATCTCCAACATCACGTGTGTTCTCAGCAGCGAACCTTACTATTTGAGGAACGGCCGTGGTACTCACCGTTCAATTTAACCGAGATAACTTAATAACGTTAACAGCTGAGACCTAGAACTAGTAAGAATAGGATATCTCACTCCATAACTTGAAGAACTAGCTAGCGGAAATAGTTCTAGTATCAGATAGTATCTATTATTGGGGTCCTACCTAGGTATTCTGATGCTGTCATAATGGCGACATCCTCTCTCCTCGCCTCTTCAAAGACCTCCGAAACCCGTCCACGCCACCTTCTCTCCCTAAGAAGGTGATGATCGTATATAACCAATTTTGGCGAGGACTTTATTATGGTAATCGCGTTCTCTAGGGCTCGCCTTAGGTTTATCCTGTTTAACATGAAGGGAAAGAGGTATGTCGGAGGACCATCTAGGATCACAACATCGGGTCTAAGGCCTGATATATGCTCAGCATAGTCCTCTATTTCAGGCCCCATTAGGTCACTAGAGTAGAAGATAACACCGGTGCTCTTAATCACCAATGGTGTAACCCATCCTGTCCTATCGTACTCTATTCCATGAAACCAGGGTCCAAGGACTTGAAATGATACATCTCCAATGCGGAAAGTCCTCCCGTCGCCCCATATAACCTCCGTTCTGTTCTCGAGCTCGAACTCCTTGACCCATAAGCCCTTAGCCCAGAGATTATTGGCCAACTCTCTGAACCACTTCCTACCT
>JAGGTZ010000056.1 GCA_021158805.1 Thermoproteota archaeon
ATGGGTTCATAGTGATGACATTTTTCTCTATGGATTGAATGATAGAAGACACTTTTATCCAAATAGGGAAGCTGTGGTAAATCTGTTCAAGGAAATAATGAAGGAAGTTAATGATGCCAATCCTACTCATGGTTCAATAGCCCCTGTAGTCGCTGATCCAAAACTCCTGCCTGAGCTTAGTAGGATATTAAAAGCGAGCCCACGCCACTGGATAGGAATACAGCCTGGGCTGGAGACTGGATCTCCATCCCTCATAGAAAGACATATGAGGAATAAGGTAAAGCCCTTCTCCCCTGAGGAATGGCCATATGTCGTGTTAGAAGGGACTTATGCCTTTAACTCCAATTACTGGTTTCCTGCATATACTGCGATAGTAGGACTTCCAGGAGAAACAGAAGAAGATGCAATGGAGACTGCAAGACTTATCTACACTATGGAAAAAGTTTACAGGAAAGAGGTAGGTAGCTTAGCAAGGTTTGTCGTAGCTTCCCTTGCATTTGTCCCCATGGTAGCTCTAGAAGAAAAAGAAGGCTTTAATCCGGCTGAGTTTATGACCGAGGCAAGGTTCCTCACTATATATTGGAGCTGGAGGACGGTTGTAACTGAGGTTGAGAGGTCCCTTGGAATGTATACCTCAAACAGTCCGTTGCTTAAATATTTAATAGAGCCCATTGTTAGGTTAGGAAGTCAAGTTGTAATTAGCAAACTGAGGGCTTATGGAAGGAAACTAGGATATGATCCAGATAAGAAAATAGAACCTCTAGAAATAAAGCCAAAGCTAGACCTGATAGCCTAGTTTATATATTTACTTTTAGTACTATTTCTCTTAACTAGACTCGTGAGACTGTGAAATACCTGAGGAGAGCGAGATTTCGACATCAATTTGTAAGGAAAATCGCAGCTCTTGGAAGTAAGATGTCATAATGGAAGACTTGGATATGCTCTTACTTTTACTACCTAGAGTTAAGATGGGAAATGTCAGTACTCAGGTATAGGATATTAGAGGCATGAATAGACAGATCTGAGGGAGAGCTAAAATAATAAACAGGTGGGAGTGTCTCTAAAAATGAAATGGGTAGTTTAACAGGATAAATAATTTTCTCTATTAATTCTATTACCTCTATAATCTCCGGAGCATAGCCTTCCTATTTAGCCATATAGAAGCGTATAGGAATATTAAAGTAAATATAATGAGCATAATAGCATCTAGAATGGGTGGCAAGAAAGATCCCCCATAGTAGGATAAGTTGACTATGTCTGCGAAATACGTCAGAGGAGATAGAAACGCTACACCTAGGAGATACGTAGGTAAATTGCTTAGAGGTATGAAAATACCACTAATGAAAATGAGAGGTAATCTCACAGCACTTGCTAACATGACCGCATCTGCAGGGACATCAGAAGGAACAGAGGAGAATATCAAACCCAAGAATGAGTAACAGGATGAAGCTACTACAATAGATGGTATTAGGATAAGTAGGTTAGCTCCTATTCCAAACAGAAACCCTATTCCAACTAAAACAAGGGAAATCAGAATACCTAGCAAGGAGGAAGCTATGGAGTCTCCTAGTACGATCATTCCTATAGTTACGGGCCCACTTAGAAGCATTTCAAGAGATCTCTGCCTAGTCTCCCAGGGGATTACAACGGGTGTCACTGCTGAAGCTGTAAAGAACACAGTAATGGATATTAGGGCGGGAACACCACTCATAGCAATTCTATTTCCAATTATGAAGGCGAGCCACAGGAAAAACGGCATCAATAATCCAAGTATGATAACAGGCCCTTTCAGGAAGTATATCTTCGCATCTTTCAAGGATAGCGCAATAACGCTTTCTATATAATCCCAATATTTCATTTATACTCCCCTTTTATTAATTTCATAAATATATCCTCAAAGCTAGGGCCAGTCGTTTGAATTTCCTCTATTCTCGCTCCTGATGATTCTGCTAGTCTTGTTATGCTACGAATAAGTTCGTTAACTTCGTTCTGCTTACAGGTAATCAGGATCTTCCTTCCTTGGGCTAGCACCTCAAATCCTTCTAATGACTTTTCTATGTCTTCTATATCCCTATCCAGAACTATTCTAATGCTTCTGAACCCATTAAAATTTATCTTAAGTTCTTCAGGGCTTCCTTCTGCTATTATTTTCCCTTTATTGATTACGGCTACCCTGTCGCATAGCATACCGGCTTCCTCTATGTTATGCGTTGTGAGAAGAAAGGATTTACCTTCCCTTCTGAGGTCTGCTATGAGAGATCTAACCATCCTAGCGCTTATAACATCCAGTCCAGATGTAGGTTCATCCAAAATAAGTACCTCGGGATCACTGATTAGGGCCATTGCCAATAGCAATCTCTGTTTCATTCCCTTTGAAAATCCCTTAACCTTTCTATGCATGGCATCACTTAATTCCAGCATTTCTAGTAGCTTTATAGCTCTATCTCTCCTTTCTCTACCATTGACATGATGAATCTTTCCTACGAGCATCATGTTATCCCATGCGCTCAAATCCACATAAGGAGCTGCTATTTCAGGAACCACGCCAACATGTCTTTTAGCCCTCAAGGGTTCTCTTAAGGTATCGTATCCCATGATAAAGGCCCTTCCCTTATCAGGGGGTATGATGCCCGTTATCATCCTAATTGTAGTTGTTTTTCCAGCACCATTAGGTCCGAGGAGGCCAAATATTTCCTTCTTATTTACATATAGGCTCACGCCATCTACGGCTTTCACCGATCCGAAGCTCTTTTCTAGGTTATATGCTTCTATAAGCTTCATAATGCTTACCTATTCCAAACGAGGCTTATAGCTTCATTTAAGTATTTTTCATTGCTTATCCTGCTTGGGGGTCTTAGGATATAACAGAGTAGCGTACCAAAGAATCCTCTCATTTTAATTAGGGATGTCAATGATGCATCTCCAAATACCCTCTTAGCTGCTTCTTCCAGTAAACCCTCGCATAGTTTTCTGATATATTCTCCCACATTGGGGTATGAGGATCCGATAGCCATTGTATGTATAAGAAGGCGCCTCATCTCCTCCCTATGGTATTTATCAAGATACTTCTTACCAATGCATTTCAGGAGATCCTCCCCCCTTAGTTCTGTTCTCAGACATTCCTCCATGACATCTAATGGAAGGCTCCTCTTGGCTACTTCCAGAATTAACTCGTCCTTTGATGAGAAGTACCAGAATATCAGTCCCTTTGAGACGCCTGATTCCATGGCTATCAAACGGACAGGAGCCCTAAAGAATCCTTGTTGAGAAAATACCTTCATGGCTCCCTTTATTATCCTCTCTCTCGTCTCAGGGGAGCTCTCTATTTTCCTCTTAGAGCCCTCCACTTTCATGTTCATCCTTCCACTTCTTACTGGGCTTATATTCCGTCGAAACCAGCGTGTTCGCTAAGTACATTTCTAATACATCTCTGACCTTCCCATAAGCGCCTCTTATTACCGCTACACCGTATTGCTGGAAGTACTCCACAGCCCTTCTTCCCATCCCCCTGCATATAAGGACGTCAACGCCAGCATTGGCGAGCAATGATGGAATGACGCCGGGATCATGTTCTTCCTGGTAAGGGTTGTCTAGTACTTCTGTTTTCAGGATAGTTCCATCTTGAGAGATATCAATTAGCAGGTACGCTGGAGCA
>JAGGTZ010000078.1 GCA_021158805.1 Thermoproteota archaeon
GAACTCCATTCTACGCTTGTTGGGTCTAAGGTCGATGATATTACCCTGTTGATTCCAGTCTCGTCGAAGAGGGAATCGAACTTGCCGAAAATTCCTTTTATCTTATAAGTAAGCCCAGGGGTCTTGAACCTCAAATTAGAAATGATGAAAGTTCTCTGCTTCTTGCCTTTCGTCTTCACTAAGTACACTGGCAAATATACCTTATCTATCGAGGGGGCTGATCTCAGAGAATTAATTAGATCTTCGTACTGAGTAGCAGCCTCCTCTAATCTATCAGATAGATCAGCAACTATAGACCTTATCTCCTCCTTAGCAGCTTGATATCTCCTCCTTAGTTCAGAATCTGGGGAAATAGATCTAATCATGTCATCCAAGGAGATCCGTACACTCTCCCCTAAACTCCTTAACCTAGACGCGAGATCTCTAAACCTAACGGCATATTCGGTGAACTCATCTAACTTAGCTACAATGGGAAGCATGTCTCTAAGAACCTGATCTGGACTGCACCGATCTCTGGGCGCCTGCACATCTCCCTCTCTCACGTTTCTGAGTAAGACGTATAACTTGCTACTCACTAATCCTCTCAACACGATCTCACGGGTAGGAGGAGAAAATCCCCGCAAAGCCCTAATATGTGAGAGGAAATCTAAATAGTTAACATGTATGCTCCAGAGAGTATGAAGGGCATGCTCCCACGATCTGACGTCTTGCAAACTGAAGGAGGGATTGAAGGCACATAGCCCATCGTAGAGAAAGGAGAAAGTATCACCCTCTAACCGATATATTGGTACAATCCCCTTCCTTATGGATGATATTACCTCTTCTTTCCTGCTGAAGATCCCTTTCTTCTTCCTCTTCTCTTGAATGAAGGAGATTATCGCTAGCAGCTCGGCGCTCTCATTCTGTCTAGGATAGTCACTGAGGATATTCACGATCTTGGCCATCTTGCCCTCTCCTCTTCTAGATCTTCGAGCTCTGTCATCAAATCCTGTGGAATTCTCCACCCTGCGGCACCGGCATTCTCCTCCACATGTTCTACCTTCGATGCTTTGGGTATAGCCACTACCATGGGTTTAGATATTAGCCAATTAATCGCTACCTGTGCTATGCTCTTACCTAGCCTAGCCGCGATTACTTTGAGCTTTTGAGGGGGTCTCTTGACGATCCTTCCTCTATCAAGTGGACTGTAGGCCATGAGAGTTATCTTCTCTTTTTGGCAATAAGGGAGAATATCTGCCTCCGGATCTCTAACTCTTAGGCTGTACTCAACCTGATTCGTTACTATATCGTTATTTCTTAGCAAATTCCTAGCCTCCTTCAACTGACCCAGCGAGAAGTTGCTCACCCCAATGTATCTTATAATACCCTCCGAAACGAGTTCTTCCATAGCCTTAAGGGTCTCTCCTAGCGGATACGACGGGTTAGGCCAGTGTATGAGGTAGACATCTATATAAGTGCCTAATCTCGCGATACTGGCCTTTGCTGATCTCTTGACAGACTCATAGGCTAAGTTAGTCCCCCAAACCTTAGTTACTATGGTCAATTCCTCCCTATCAAAGGGTTTTATGGCCTCACCTACTATTTCCTCTGACCTACCCCAACCGTACATCTCAGCTGTATCTATAAGAGTCATTCCTAGCTCTATTCCCCTCCTCAGGGCGGATATAGCTTCGTCCCTCGGTGATAGCTCGATCTGATAGGTGCCTAATCCTATCTTAGGTATGTTAACCTCTACGCTGTTCAGCCTTTCATATTCCACTAGGGTCACCTGTTATCAGTTCCTCAGCGAGAGTTTTCCCGTTCCCATCTTCGTCTGAGGAGATGAGCTCAGCAGTTACGTATCTGTCACTTCCTGCCACCACTATAATCCATGTATCCCCTTCTCTCTTAGCATAAACAACTTTTCCGCCTTTTTCGAGGAGAGCTTGCTTCTTTGCCTGTGGGAGGATGCTATCTGCCATATTCTCTGGCATGTAGGAATCTGTGGGGGCCTTATGCCCCCCTAGAATTATCACCAGATCAAACTCAGAGAACCTATCCGATGAGTTTACTCTAATTAGAGGTACTCCAGAAGTATTGGCTGGACCAAGTAAAGCCTCTCTAGAGAGGCCCCAATCAATTTCATTGGAGTAGACTGCAACTAATCTCCTTACCGTCGTCACATTTACTTCTAGGATTCTATTGAGATTTGCTCCATGGAAGATGAGCCTTAGGGATCCAGAGGCGTTGACACCAGGATCTGACCACAGCGTAACATTTACGCTGAAGGGTGGATTCCCACTTGGGGGATCTATACTAACATGTAGCCAGTCAGGAGAACTCAGGATACCGGCTGACACCTCTCCTGTGAAATTGCCAGTGGGCTCAATGTTGATAGGGAAGCTATAAACGAAACCTCCTTTGATCTCGACCGAGTTAGGACTGGATAGGAGGAACCCCCTAGACTCTACGACAGTTAGGTTCAGGAAATCTTCTACAGGTAAATCAAGCACATTCTCAGCAGATATCCCCACAGTATATGTCCCTCCAGTAGCATTTTCTGGTATCTGTAGACTCAGAACACTTGTGAATGGTGGAATTGAACTCTGAACCGTGAAATTATACTCCAAGAAGTTCGGACCTTCCAGCGTTAGGTTAACTGGTTTTGACATACTACCTGCGACGTATACCGTCAAATTGACGCTCTCTCCCTGCTTAACGAGCACATCATGCGAACTCAGAGTTAGGTTCAGTGAAGGGGGATTGTAATCCACCTGCAAGACCGGTTCATTCCCATGAGACTCTTCTGAAAAGAACCTAAAGTAACCCTCTTCCCCATCCCTCAACTTTATCAGGAGATATCCGGGATGCTCTTGGTTTGTTAACTCCCCATCCACGTATGCCTGAACGTAATCAGTCAGGTTTATCGTCACTTCACTCGAAGAAGTCGTTGCATTGGCCCATAGCTTGATTAAGTCGCCACCAGGCGATACCCAATTCCTATCACAGTTCATGGACAACCAAGACGAGCACAAGATCTCTGGATTGCCATCTACCTCCCAAACCTCTATATCGAGTTCTCCAGAAACTTCATACGTTTTAAGAACTAAGGTAGCACTGTTTATGTAAGAATAGCGGGGGATTCCGCTTAATTCAAAGAGAAGGATCGCCCTAGACTCATTGACTGGATCTGTACTGAGATTTCTGGAGACCTCTAAGTATTCAAGACCCTTAAAGGACTGTGTCGGTTGAAGGCTATTTATGAACCAATCCAA
>JAGGTZ010000071.1 GCA_021158805.1 Thermoproteota archaeon
CTAAAACATAGAAAACATTCTCTAGTGTTGCAAAACCCAGCGAAGAAGATACAGAATATACAACTCCATCCATTGGCTCATCAAACTCTCTGATCCTGTAAGCTCCATAAAAAACAACTATAAACTTCATGGTCTCCTCAGGGAGAGCTATACCAATGTAGGAATTGCATCCCTGACTTAAGATATCAACGGCTTCCACTGACAGCACAAGTTCTAACATGACAGCGGGTATTACGGAAAGAATTCCCAGTACAAAAACCTTTATGACAAGCCTTAAGGGTTCAGGTTCGTATCTATCCCTCATATAGAAAATTATCATTAGGAATAAGCCCGGTGCTATGGCTAAGGCTAATAAGGAGAGGGATGTGGTGATCATCTCACATGATAGAGGGGGGCTTTATTACTGAAATTTTTGGTTCTTCTCTGAAAATACGTTGAAAAGGTAGGAGGGGCCTATGTCCTTTATAAAGGAGCTTATATATCGAGAGGGGTCAGGACTCGGCAAAATCATCATAAATCAGGTGGTTGATCCTACTTCATTCCCCATTCCTTAACGGGTATGAGCAATAAAAAGACGCTACCTTCCAAATTATTAAAAATGATGGTATGGAGAGTTATTGCTCTTTCTTTTTGGCTATTTTCGCTGGAAGGGCCTCGGTGGGCTTGTGTGGCTTAAAACCGAACTTCCTCCTGATTATAAGGCCTTTAAGCAATTGTATACCCTGTGCTGGATCTACACCCCTCGGACAGACATCTGAGCATGAACCAGCGAAGTGACAGCGCCAGCATCCATGGGCTACATCTACGACTGCTATTCTCTCATCTAACCCATTATCTCTACTGTCTACCAAGTATCTGTAGGCCTGAGCCAAGGCCTGGGGTCCTAAGTATTCATAGTCCGTTGCTGCCGTTGGACAGGCTGATAGGCACGCACCACATTTTATACAATCCGTGAACTGGTAGTATTTGGCATACTCCTCTATGGTCTGCTTGTAAGGCCCGGTCGGATTATCAAGTTCTTCTTCATCCCTTATTATCCAGGGCTTGACTGCCTTATGCTTCTCGAAGAATGAAGTGAAATCTGTTGCTAGATCTCTAGTTACTGGGAAGTTCTCCAGAGGTCTGAGTTCAATTACATCACCATCTCCTGCGGCCTCTATAACTCTGGTTTGGCAAGCCAGCATCTGCTTTCCATTTATCATCATAGCGCAGGAACCACATAGTCCCATTCTGCAGGAATATCTCATCCCTAGAGTATGATCTTTCTCGCCCTTTATCTCCAGTAAAGCGTCAAGTATAGTCATACCCTTAGATACCTCTAGCTCATATTCTTCCCAGTGTGGGGCATAGTCCTTCTTGGGGTTGTACTTGTAAATCCTAAACTTAACCTTCTTTATCGGCTTCCATAATTCCTCAGAAGCTTTAACAGTCTCTTCCAGAACCTCAGGAGGAAGAGTATATTCCTTCGCTTCAGTTGACATGGTAGCACCTCCCTATACCAATCCCAAAGCCACTAGAAGCACCTGAAGCCCTACGACATAGGTGGCTATCCCTATTATCACTACGGCCCAGCTTATCCACTTAGTCCAGCATGGATCTGGCACTAACTCTATTAATATGACCCTGACACCATTAAATGCATGATAAAGCAGAGCAGCTAAGAAGATAGCCATATTACCCATGTATACCACTGGATTTTCCTTGATTAATGGACCAATGGTCGGCTCATTGTTAGCGAGCAGGTGTATTAATCCAGTAACAGCTATTAAGATGGCCGTAATATAGTGGAGGAACATTACAGTTGACTCTCTCATACGAACACCCCCTACCATGTTGCAGCTTGGACTATTAGGGCATAATAAGCCCAGATAACTGCAAGTACTATGAAAAGCAACAGTGCTAATGCCACAAGATATCTTTGGGATCCTTCAAGGGATAATGGTCTCTGAGAAGGCTTTTTCACAAGTAATGGCTTTCCTACTACGAATCCCAACTCGGCAAGTATTAGCCTGATGCCGTTCGCTATGTGGAAGGTGACTATGATACCCAAGATGAAATCTCCCCAGAGCCCGGGATGCCAGCCTGTGCTATAGAAGTGAGGAAGCATGAATAGAACTATCAAGATGCCTGTGATCCTATGTGCTCCATAGAGCCATCTCTCTATCGTATACACTCTTGCCTTAAACCAGCCTAAAACCCCACCCATATTTTTAGCATAATATTCAACAAATTCCTCTCTAGCCTCCTCCATAAGATCACCTCAATACTTTCTCTCAGCGGGAGGCCACTTTGTGATCGTTACTGGTAGGTAACTGAATAGTGGTTCGCCTTCCGCTCCCCTGCTTATTAATGTATGCTTTAACCAGTTTTCATCGTCTCTCTTTGGATAATCGAGTCTTGTATGCGCACCCCTACTTTCAGTCCTATTCAGGGCCGAAGCCACGACGACCTGTGCGATTTCAAGCATTGCGTCGAGCTCTAACACGTGAATCAGGTTTATGTTATATTCTAGGTCCTTATCAGCAACATGCCCTTGACCAAACCTCTCTCTTAACTCTTTTATCTTCCTTAAAGCCTCTTTGAGACCCTTCTCATCCCTGAAGATATAGACATGCGTACCCATGGTACTCTGCATCTCTCTCCTTATATGATAGGGGTTCTCTCCAGTAG
>JAGGTZ010000097.1 GCA_021158805.1 Thermoproteota archaeon
ATAGGGGGAGTGAAGGTAGAGGCCCTCCTGATCAAGGAAGGAACAGCTATTCTGATCGGGAACGAGGACAGGAATTATCACAGGGATAGGGCCACGAAATTAGAATGTTTAGGACTCTCCACGGATCTCATCTCAATCAGACAGGAGGATGGTACTCCGTCCCTCCCCTAATGTGACCATAACCTACTAGCCTCCACCTATTTCCTATTCTAGTAGAGATCGCTACTCTCTGGTTAACTTCGGCTGTCGCGGGTATTCTTAGTAGGAGGGACATTTTATCATCCGGCGTCATCTCCTTTAAGACTGCTGGTACAGTGGCAGTACCCACATTTAGTTGAATAAATTCGCCTCTGCTGGGCTTTTTCACCTCCATCTCTTCTTTGGTACCTACTATCCTCTCGAAGAACTTGGCTTCTACGTCTAATTCCTTCCAAGTTGGTGGTAAGTCACCAGGTAGCCCAACGACATTTCCTACCATGTTATCGGCTTTTGTGAGGGCTGGATCAAGTAGAGTTCCAACACCTATCAATCCTCCAGGGTAGGCCTCCTCTAACGGTGTATTTTCACTTCTTAAGCTAACTATTTTCGTGGTTAGTGGAATGAACTTACCTGCTCTATAGGCGCCTGGTCTTATTTCGATCTCGTCATCTACCCTGAACCTGCCCTGTACTATCGTACCACCCAACACCCCTCCTACCAGCTTTTCAGGTCTAGTTCCCGGCTTATTGACATCAAATGACCTAGCTACATACATTCTTGGGGGTTTAGTTGGGTCACGCTCGGGAGGAATAAATCTTTTAGCCATCTCCTTTATTAGATAGCTAATATTCACGCCATGAAGTGCAGAAACGGGAATTATGGGGGGTACTTCGTTCAGATAGCTCTCTAAGAACCTAACTATCTGTTCATAGTTCTCCAAGGCCTGCTCATCACTTACAAGTTCAATCTTAGTCTGGACAACTATTATCTGCTTGACATTCATTATCTTCAGCGCTACCAAGTGCTCCCTAGTTTGGGGCTGTGGCGCGGGCTCGTTGGCAGCTATTACTAGCAGAGCGGCATCCATAAGAGTGGAACCAGCCAGCATCGTGGCCATTAGGGTGTCATGACCTGGGCAGTCTACGAAGGAAACTTTTCTGAGAAGTATAGTATCTCCACCATCTATGGGACACCTCTTCATAGTAGTGTAGCACCTAGGATCATCGTCCGAGCAGGAGACGCACTTCCTTAGATCGGCATTAGCATACCCAAGCTTTATAGTGATACCTCTTCTCAATTCCTCACTATGCTTCTCAGGCCATATACCAGTTAGGGCCTGTACTAATGTGGATTTACCATGGTCTACATGGCCCGCGGTCCCTATATTCATCTCTGGTTGTAAAGGCTCTTTACTCACTCATATCACCTATTAAGAGGCTTTAGCCTCTTCCTCCTTCTTTATAATCTCCTCTAGAGGCTTCTCCCCGCTCTTGATTACTCTAAGGTTGATCTGCTTTATGGCATCCGAGATTATAGCCCCTCTAACGGTCTTTGCCCTTCTCTCTCCTCTCTTCTGCGGGTGGAACCCTGGAGGTGAGGAAAGGAGGATCTTCTTTTTTCCAGCTGATTGGAGCGATGGGTGCATGGGGAAACCATCCTTATCTGTCCCCCCAGTTATCTTAAAGGTGTACCCAGATAGTCCAAATGCATCCCCAGAAACCTCCTCGCCCAATCTTCTACCTATGAAGAACCTGATACTCTCCTTTGGAAGCTTTAAATGGTATGTCCTCCCTGTGGATGGATCTCCTATGTCTAGGACGAGAAATTCCTCCTCTACTCTTCTCCTCCTTCTTGCTGACATGCGATCACCTTCCCGGGATTAACCATTAAAGTTATTTAAGCTGAACTACCTCCCCTAGAATACCTGATCCATAAGATTCTTCTGTATAACTCTTTCTCATCTTCGTCCATTTTGCTGAAGTATATGGACCTAGCCTTTTCATCCTCGAATTCGGAGACCTCTGTATACAGTTTTTTACCCTCTTTTACATTTCTTCCTACAACTCCTCCCTTTATAGAGATCGCCACCCTCTGACCGGCCGTCGCCTCTAGGATCCTATTACCTTCATACTGTATGTCTAATATCGTGCCAACCCTCTTTCCATTCTCATTGATTAGAGGGTATCCAGGTCTTATCCTCCCTCTCAGTACTTCAACGCCAACTATGGCAGGATCGCTCCTCCTGAATACGAAATCCGGCAGCACTAAGATTTCGGCTGGAAAAACAGCTATGGACAGTACTCTCTCCTCCTCCTTACGCTTAAGCTCCTCTAGATACCTTTCAAAATCTTCTATCAGCCTGTAAATCACAACCTCTGTGAATATAGGGATTCTTCTCGACTGGGCTTCTCTTTTTGCATCCTCTGTTACCTTGACATTAAACGCCAATATGGCCGCATACCTCTCCTCTTTGGATTTGATTACCGAGGCCTCAAATACATCCGTCTTAGAGACATCTCCTATATCCGCCCTCCTTATTGGTATCCCTTCCTTTTCTAGCTGGGCAATTAGCGCTTCAAGCGTACCAAGGGTGTCAGCCTTAACGATAACACCAATCCTGTCCGTCTTTATTATAATTCTGTCAACCTCCTCTTGGACGTCTCTCTTCACATCTTCTAGCTTGCTCATGTCCCTTACAACGTATAAGGGCGAGCCAGCAAGTACATCATCTAGCCTAGGAGCTGATATCATGACTCCGGCAGCTGCAGAGACCTCGTCTACTCTTCTAAACTTCTTCGTAGCTCTCATCTCTTGTAGCGGTTCTGGAATGAGCAATGCCTTAACCTTGGTGACAACAGGGCCATTAAGGCCAGCGAGGACTATAGTGTCGTCTTTTCTCAATATACCATCATATATAATGGCTGTAATAACAGTTCCCAATCCATGTTGCTGCTTCACCTCTAAGACGGTACCCCTGCCTTCGTTAGTAGTTACCTCAAGCCTATCAAGCATGTACCTCTGTACAAGACCTATTAGCATAGTCAGGAGGTCTGGGATCCCCTCACCTGTTACGGCGCTCGTTGGTATTATAGCGAAGGTCTTCGTGAAGTCCTTTACCCTATCATATCTGTCCGCGTAGATCTCCAATGCAGCAAGCTGGTCTACTACCCTATACAACCTTTTTTCTAATTCTGCAATTACGGAAGGTGGCTGCTCCCTCTCAGCGAGTATGAAGGGCCTACCATCCTCGGATTTCCATCCATATATGGTATCTATCTTGTTAAGCGCTATTACGAAGGGGACCCTCCTCTCCCTAAGTATATTTATGGACTCCACGGTCTGGGGCTGAACACCTCCATTTATGTCTATCACGAGTATTGCTATGTCTGCAACAGAACCTCCTCTCCTCCTTAGGTTTGAAAATACTTCGTGACCGGGCAGATCTATGAACAAGAGGCCACCAGTCTTTATCTCAAACTTTAGGTTTAGAGCCTTCATGACCGGTTCACAAATGCTGTAGATTACATCTGTGGGTATCTCCGAAGCTCCTACATGCTGTGTTATGGACCCCGGCTCTCTGGCAGCTACCCTGGTCTTTCTTATATAATCTAAGAGGGTTGTCTTTCCAGAATCAACATGCCCTAGAACTGAGACAAGCGGCTGCCTGTATCTCTTCCCTCCTTGTTCGCTTTCTTGCAATTATATTCACCTTAGAGGAAGAAAAAGCCTATTGCTGGGTCTTGGGCTTCTTCCTGACCCATTTAACCTTCTTAGGATTTCTCCCAAGCTTCAGGTAATTCTTAGCGCATTTAGATGAGCAGAAATAGAGTATTGTACCATCCGCCTTTACATACATCCATCCATGTCCTGGCTCTATATCCTCTCCGCAGAAGACGCACTTCTTGAGTAATAGCGACATCCATATCACCTTACCTAGGCTTCAGTTTCCTAGCCTCCATCTCGGTCTCTCTTAGTATTAATATATCTCCTATTCTTACAGGTCCTTTAACGTTCCTCGTGAGGACCCTCCCCCTATCCTTGCCTACGAGTATCTTAGCCCTGACTTGTATGACATCACCAGCCACGCCAGTCCTACCTATGATCTCAACTACCTCCGCTGGGTATCCCTTATCGGCCTCCTGTGACATTCAATCACCCTCAGAAAAGAGGAAGTGTATGGTGGTTTTTAAACTACTCGGTTTGACCTGATCCTCTTATTTCGTTTACCTTCTCAACCAATGCCTCGAGGAGGCTCTTGGCTTGTCCAGCATCTATCACAGCTACTGAGGAGGCAGGAACTTCTATACCTGCGGCCTTTCCTAATTCCTCCTTACTCGGAACATATGCATAGGGAACGCCTTTATCATCACACAGAAGTGGCAAGTGGGCTACTATCTCAGGTGGATTGACGTCTTCGGCTATTACCACAAAAAGAGCCTCTCCTCTCTCGACAGACTTCGTTGTTTCATTTACGCCTTTCCTAACTCTGCCCCCAGTCTCTCTTGCAGTCTGAACAAGTTCGAGGACCTTAGGAACTAGGTCGTCCGGGACCTCAAACTTCACGTAGAAGGGTTTGTCCTTAGCTGTCATCCTTCATTCCCCAGATGGGGGCAGGTCAGGTCATATAAAAATATGCCTTCCTTCGACCCAAGACTTAAGGGGCTCCAATAACACGTATTTCTTAGAAAGCCTCAGCTGTGACGGTGTAAGGGAACCCGTAAGGAATAGGGCAACCTTTAACTCATAGATAAAGGCTTCTAGTTTCTTAACAATACCCTCTACACCCTCGCTGAGAGCACTTACGAAGAATGGACGAGCTGCTCCCGCTGCATGGGCCCCAAGGGCAATACACTTAGCCGCATCTAATCCCGATCTGACCCCTCCCGATCCTATTGTGATTGTATCGAGGCTAGAGACCTCCAAGATGGCACATGGTGTTGGTATCCCCCAATCAAAAAAGTGACTAGCCGCTTCCTTCTTAATAGATCCGTGGGGAGATCTCTCTCCCTCTATCAAAGCCCAGCTAGTCCCACCTACACCAGCCACATCTATAGCATGAACCCCTATCTCGACGAGGTACTTTGCTACTGTAGCTGAGATGCCGGCTCCAACCTCCTTGACGATAACAGGGACATCCAGCTCTCTTATAACTTCTCTAATCGATATGAGGGAGTTACTAAAATCAGTAGAACCTTCCGGTTGGAGCAATTCCTGCAGAGGATTAAGATGAATCGCTAAAGCGTCAGCCCTTATCATATCCACTGCTCTCTTCGCGTTTTCTGGACCTTGCTCTCCAATGATATGTGAGACCCCTAAATTAGCTATTACTGGTACGTCGTGAGCTCTATTCCTGACTACTAGGAAGGTGTCGATCACAGAATCATTAGTTAGCGCTGCTCTCTGGCTTCCAACACCTATTGCAACGCCAATCCTCTGGGCAGCCTCGGCCAGAGCCTTATTTATAGGTAATGTATCCTCATGCCCACCGGTCATGCCCTCTATTATAATCGGGGCACTCAGATCATAGCCCAAGAAATTCCATGATAGATCGACATCATCAAAGGATCCTTCCGGGAGAGCATTATGCTCTAAGATAACGTACTTGAACCAAGAACCACCTCTAACGCTTAGATCAATCTCATCTCTCTCAGCTATCATGACGTGCTCAATTTTACGCTTTGATGTAGTATCTCCTTCATTCAACGCCGAAACACCACCGATGCATAACCAACTACAAAAGATCTGTCTCCACTAGCTTCCGCACTTGTAGAATATCTGATAAGCTCCCCTTTTTCTACACCCATCAATTTAGAAAAAGTAATTGCCACGGATGCAGGACCAGGCCCGCACATCGACACATCTAGCTCAAATAAAGTTCTAAAGAGTGAATGGACATCCATATCTAAAATCGCCTCTAATGCAGCCATATCTCTTCTCCTAGCTTCTTCCTCAGGAAGATAGTGGGACATGTCAGATGAGGCTATTATAACGACATCTCTCTTAGTCTTTTCTGCAGCTAATGCAATTGCTCTCCCCAATCTTACAGACTCCTCAAGGTTCTGGACGCTCATTGTTATTGGAACTACCTTTACCTCATCATATATCAGTTGAAGAAATGGTATCTGAACCTCTATAGAGTGTTCAGACATGTGGGCTAAATCATCATATGTCAATTCCTCAAATTCAGATCTAATGGCATCTGTAAGCTGTCTATCTATCTCTACTAAGCCTAAAGGTGTTTCCCAATACCTGGCGCTAGATGCCGAGAAGGCAGCGCCTAAGCCGGTATGATTAGGCCCCAATATTACGAATGTCTCTGGAATACCATCGCTGGCAAGGGCCGCATAGCCCGCCGCCGCAGTCCTTCCAGAGTATACGTAGCCAGCATGAGGTGAGATTAGGGCTGTTATCCTCCTCTCTCCATCCAAGTTCGGCTTGGGAATATCGTCAAAGCCTATACTCTTGAAAAGGGACTTCATCATCCTTTTAAGTTCTTCTCTATCGGAGGGATAAAAGGAGCCAGCGACAGCTGGCCTCCTAACATCCAAAGGATTTTCACCTCAAGCCCATTATCCTAGTGGCGAAGTCATCGTAGCTCTCTTCTAAATCACCATCTGGGGGAAGATCACCTCTGTTTCTCAATACTTCCCTCGTGAGGAGCCAGAAAACTAAAGCTAGAGATCTCCTTCCTTTATTATTCGCTGGGATCGCTAGATCTATGTTCTCAAGTGTATTGTCCGCATCGACTAGTGCTACTACCGGTATTCCCATCTTTACCGACTCCACATGTATCTGCCTATCAACCCTAGGGTCCGAGAGGACTACAACATCTGGTTCCAAGTGTAGAGGCGCATGAGGGTTAGTTAGAGTTCCTGGTAGGATTCTACCGGTTATATGAGTAGCTCCCACATACTCAGCGAATTTCCTAACGGGCTTGAATCCATATATCCTCGCAGAGACAGCTAATATCTTCTTAGGTTCAAATCGTGCTAAGAACTTGCCTGCGACCCTTATCCTCTCATCTAACTTTTTTATGTCAATCATACAGAGACCATCTGGCCTTACTTTGTAGACGAATTTTTCCATGTCCTTAGTCCTTATCCTAGTCCCTACATGCACTCCCGCTGAGAGATATTTTTGCTTAGGTATTAGAAGATCCTTATCCTCTACCGGAGGTACATTAGAGAGACTCATATCATCATACCCCATAAAATCACCTCTCCATGACTGGAGTGAAGGAAAGCTCGAGTTCTGCTAGCTCTATATGGCTTATGAACATTCTCCTGCAACAATATCTTTTTATCCCTAGGGAGTCTAGCACCTTACCTGGATCTTCCCCAGCAGTCACTCGCCGGGAGAACTCCTCCCACTTATCCCCTATTATGCTTCCGCATGTGAAGCATCTTATCGGAAACATATCCTTACCTCGGCTGGGTACTACCTGTTGAGGTTATTAAATTATGTCGTGTAGGATACGAATGTGAACTCAACTAGTATGGGGTGTACTGAATGACGTTCGAGCTATGGATCGAAAAATATAGACCGCGAACGCTAGATGAGGTAGTAGATCAGGAGGATGTTATTAGAGCTCTAAAGGGATTCGTTAAGAAAAAATCAATGCCCCACTTACTATTCGCAGGTCCAGCTGGTACTGGAAAGACCACTACGGCATTAGCTCTAGCTCATGACATCTACGAGTCGGAAGAACTGCTCAGAGCTAACTATCTAGAACTCAATGCCAGTGATGAGAGGGGCATAGATACTATAAGGACGAAAATAAAGGACTTTGCGAAGACAGCTCCCTTTGGGGAGGTCCCATTCAAGATAATTCACTTAGATGAGGCTGACAGCTTGACTGCTGATGCTCAGCATGCCCTCAGGAGGATAATGGAGATGTATTCAGCTACTACTAGATTCATACTAGCATGCAACTATTCCTCTAAGATAATAGAGCCTATACAGTCTAGGACAGCTGTCTTTAGATTCGGACCGATACCTGAGGAAGCGGTGAAGGAGAGGATTCTAATGATAGCTGAAAAGGAGAAAGTAAAGTACACGGAGGATGGGATATCAGCGATAGTCTATGTAGCGGAGGGAGACCTAAGAAGAGCTATAAACATACTCCAAACAGCTTCGGCGATGGCCGATCTAGTAGATGCCAAGCTAGTATACAGGGTAGCGGGGCTAGCCCATCCAGAGGAGATAAAGGGTATGATCAACGCGGCTATGAAGGGTAAATTCATCGCTGCTAGAGATATGCTAAGGAATCTCATGATAAACTACGGAATGTCGGCTCAAGATGTTGTAAAACAGCTAAATAGAGAAATACTAGCTAGCAAATCTATACCTGATAAGCTAAAAGCAGAGCTAATGGTTTTCATGAGCGATGTCGACTACAGGATCACGGAAGGCGCGCATGGAGATATTCAGCTAGCCGCTCTATTAGCAAAGCTTGTGGAACTAGGGGAATCCCATGAAGGAACTTCCTTGGACTGAGAAGTACAGGCCAAAGAGACTAGATGAAATAAAGGGACAAAACAAGGCGGTAGCAGAGATTAGGGAATGGATAAAGAAGGTGAAAGCCGGTAAGATAACTAAAGCCCTACTACTGGTAGGACCTCCTGGCTCCGGGAAGACCTCAGCGGCACATGCCATAGCAAATGAGCTGGGCTACGACCCAATTGAGGTGAACGCTAGTGATCTTAGGGACAAGACTCACCTTCACTACATCGTGGAGAATATTAGAGCTCCCTCTTTACTTACTATGAAGCCTAGACTTATAATACTGGACGAAATCGATGCTTTACCCAGCGAAGGGAGGGCCATCGTATCATTAGTAAAGGAGCTCATCTCGAAGGAGGGCGTTCCCGTCGTAATGACAGCAAATGACCCATACGAGGGGCATCTCTATGAGATAAGGTCGATGTCCCAAATGGTGAAATTCTATAGGCTCAGGTGGACAACTGTGCTCCAAGTCTTGAAGGAAATATGCCAAAAGGAAGGGGTTACAATACCTGCTGACATCTTAAAGAGGATAGCACAAAATTCGCAGGGGGATCTTAGAGCAGCTATTAATGATCTAGAGAGTATTGCAAAAGGAGATAAAGCACTAGCTGAGTCCATAGGTAAGATACTGGGAAAGAGGGACATAGAATCCGATGTATTCAAGGCATTAATGGCGATATTCTATGGAAGTAACTGCTATGCCGCTTGGCTTGAATCCATGAGTGTTGATATAGATCCAGATATGCTCTTAAGGTGGGTGGAGGAAAATTTACCCTTGGTATATAGCGGAAAAATCCTATCGAAAGCGTATGACTATCTCTCCATTGCTGACATGGTCAGGAGTAGGATAATAAGGACTAATAACTGGAGGTTACTTTCATACTACACACAGCTGATGACCTTTGCTGTTTGTACAGCCAAGGAGGGGAAGCCCAAGGGCGTAAAACTCAAGTTTCCGGAGATCATAAGGAAGCTCGCTACCACTAAGGAGGAAAGGGCGAAGACGAAGGAATTTCTCTTCAGATTAGCTAGGAAACTCCATCTACCTACTAAACTGGTCAGATTGGAAGTAGTCCCCATACTAATAGCAGATAGCAGAGGCGAAAGGAAGATCCTAAAGAGGCTGGAAAGAGAACTCGGTATAAGAGAAGAAGATATGCTAGATATACTCAGTGATCTAGAGAAGCACTATAGGTTAGAGATCTAGAAGAGAGGTAGGGGACTTAGTTCTTCCCTGAGGATTTCTTTCAATTTTTTGGATAATTTATCTGCTGGTATAGATCCAAGGGATATTAAGGTAGTCTGCCCCTTCATACCCTCACCAGACTTCTTAGTTTCTAGAATCCCAATCCTCCTTAGATTTCTTACTCTCTTCCATACTGCAGTATACTTATAGGGCATAACCCCTATCTCCTCGCAAAGGAGCTTATACTCTTCCAGTAAGTCACCCATCTTTATCCAAGACCTGTCGCTTGATGATAATAGCTTAGCAGCAGAAAGGAGGAGGATCTTATCATGAAGATCTAAGGACGTTAAATAATCATCTGTTATGCCTATAACACCAATCCTAGAAGCAGCCTCGCTCACCATATCGGGAGTTATCTTGGAGAGACCAACCTCTTCGGACAGCCTGGCAGCCAGATATAGAATTTTGAGGGATACCCTAGCATTACCGGTATGCTCTGATAGCTCAACCACCTTCTTTACTATCTCATCATCATAACTACCGTCAACAAGACCTACCTCGGCCCTATATCTGACGATCGTTTCAAGTTGCTCTGGCGTATACTTCTCTAGAGACATCCTAGTTACCATGAAGGACCTTATCGAGTCATCCATCATGTAAGGTGGATCCCACCTAGCTATAGCGATAAGTGTAGGGGATTTAGGTGCCTCACCTTCGTGTAGTCTTAATAGTGTATATACAAGGGAATCGCCATCTCGAAGATAGTCAATCTCATCTAATATTACAAGTAAATCTTTATTCTCCTTGGATAATGCCTTCTCTAGCATAAGGGTCATCTCTTGGTAAGATAGGCCCCTATCGGGTATGCCCGGCATAATAGACGAAGCTATCCTCTGTATAACGGATGTGGGTGTCCTATATGTCCTGCAATTCACATGTACTACCCTAAGATTCCCCGGCATCCTACTCTCTAACCTTTTAGAGGAAAGTTTAGCTACAGACGTCTTTCCTATCCCTGGCTCTCCCCTTATAAGAACAAGGCCCTCCATCACCCCTACACTCGAAGCTAAGGAATTTACTATTAGTTCTACTTCCTTCTCCCTATGGGGCAACTTCGATGGGGTATAGGACTCAGAGAACTTATATGCATCTCTTATTATTCGAGTGGCCGTGAAACATCACCTAAATGTAGCATGGCGGTACAGTAATAATTTCATTGTGGTGCTCTTGTATAGTAGGGGGGTAGGTGAAAGTATTACAAATTACCCAGAGCGCCTTCTGTAGAGGAGGTAGGCAACTAGCTCTAGGATCATTATACCAATAGAGGACCCTGCAACTATTAGCTCGGGACTTGCTGGATAGATGGATATTTCATTTGCTAACTTTAGAGCATAGGTTATATTCTTATCGACTCTCTTCGGGGCAAGAGTTGATAGTTTGTAGTATAGCTCGAAGAGTTCCTGTACCTTCTGAACGGTACTTTCATCGATGTTTAAACTGCCGGCCTTTCTAATCTCCGACACCTTCCTTCTGATCTGCTTGAGAGCCTCAACTTCTTCCTTCGTGTGATTGACTATTCCCAAAAAGAACCATCCAGAGTATCCAGAGGCCTCTCTAGTATCCACCGTTGGGCTCTTTAGCATCCAAGAGACGACCACCCTGAGATCTCCTGAGACATTAGCTAAATATATTGACGAGGGTCTTGGTCTTGAGATAGATACTACATAATTCTTAGGTAAGATGACAGTAAGATTAAGTAGATCTAAGCCCTTAACGTAAAGTTTTGATAAATTAGATACATCTTCTCTAGTTGAGTAAACTATACCCTTTCTCCCTGCTGAGACCGTTGGAGCTCCCTTTACAGCTTCTAGCTCTGCTGTAAAGACAAGGTCTATTCTCCTGGTGGTGTTATAATATAGCCTCTTCTCGATTCTAGCATCCATTTTTTTAGGATAAAATTCCATATCACCACCAATGAAGGGGCCCTGAACCACTCTCTTTACATAGTTAATGAACTCCCTAGTGTAATTCTCCTCACCAGTTTTATTTAGAGCTCTTTCCAGGTCATTAGCCCAGAGACCGTACCATGTGAAATTTATCCTTACTTCAGCTGTATCCTCTGTCTTAAAGAAGATCATAACATCTGTGCTTACATAGTGAGGCTTTTCTGATAGTATATCTGCTCGCGTCTCAGGGATTATCAAGGGGAGTAGCAGTACTAAAAGTAAAGAAGCCAAGGCTATCCTTGCAATACATGAACCATTCATCGAAGTCACCTTAGTCTGGAGGTATACAACAGTTTTTCAATTAGTAGATTATATAAACCTAGTTGAGGTAAAGACGTAGCCTTAGGATATGAGGGATTCTGTAAATGCCTGATGAGAGTGACGTCAGGGTAGTCGAAGCTGGTTACATGAGATGGATGCTAAGGGCGAATCCCTTCGCCTACCTTAGCAGTGAGAGTCTTGAGGAAGTTCATGCCCTTCATGTAGATACGGAGATTGATGAAAAGCTGGCCCAACTGGTAGATGATGTGGTTAGAAAGGGTGCCAAGCATTTAGTGTTCTTAGTTGGGGAATTCGGAACGGGAAAGACTCACAGACTCAGGCTAATTAATGAGATCTTGTCCGATATCCCCTCATTCTATGTAAAAATAGATGTGGATGACTTCGAAACATCAATAATGAGAATAGCTGAGTCCATTAAAAGGATAAGTCCATTAAAGCCTCTGAGGAAAAAATTACCTAGAGATCCAGAGGAATTGTTTACGCTTATAAAAAGTGAGCTAAACAAGTATGAGGTTGCTATTCTAATGTTAGATGAAGTGGAGAATATAGTAATCTTGGGTACTAGAAAGGACGCTGAACTATTCTCATCCTTCATTGCTAGACTATATAAGGAACTGGACCGAAGTAGAATGATCGTAATAGCTTGTATTCCCCCAGCATATGATATAATGAAGAACTTACTAGGTAAGATACCTCATGAGAAGCTTGAAATGAAGAGGATAAACCCTAAAGAAGCTAGAAAGATACTGAGGAAGAGATTACAGTATTATAGAGATGTATTGAATGAGGAGGCCAGGAATCTCAACGTCGGGGAGCCTTTTACAGAAGATCTAGTGAGAAAACTTAATGAGATGGCAGAAGGAAATCCCAGAAAACTCATGAAGTTGGCAAGGAACTTACTAGCCATGTTAACAAGGGAATTGAAGGAAAGTGGAAAGTTGAACCAGGAAAAAGTCCTTAAACTGATCTCCGAGGCAAGCCTTGAGGAAGAACCTACACCTACAGAGGAACCTGATGAAATCGATGTGGTACCAGAGGACGTAAGGCCGGAGTTAGCCACTTTAAGGAGGAAGTATCCACCGGGGACTACTTTCTCCCTCATAGATGTCTCAAAGATATTCAAGGTGAAATTAAGTGAGGCGAGAGATATCCTTGGGGAGCTGCTGGAAGAAGGAGCAATAGAAAAGGTACCAGGTGGAAGATACATAGTTAAGGAGTAACAGCTTCTTCGCCCTCTTCTATATGTTTAAGGAGTTCTTTCAAGATATCTTTCCATAATTTCATTAGATCTAAGGTCTCCATGTCCTTAAAGGGTTCCGTGCTGATGAACTCGTCCAAAGACCTAACTACCAGCTTTAATTCGTTAGGTCCCAGCTTTAAGCTCTTGCCTAAGAGACTTCTATCGTCTATTTGTCCCTCTTTGAGTCCCTTAAATATCGCAGAGATCATCTCTTGTAATGGGGTACCTTCTAACTTCCCGAGTAAAGTCTCTAATTGATCCCTTGTCTCTTCAGCTAGCGAGCCCTTTTCCCTAACTTGGATTATCGAGTCAGCCACTAATCTTACTATTTCCTCCACGCTAGAATATTCCTTCATAAGTCTCACGCCACTTCGATTTCATAAACTTTTATTGAGCATCCTCCCAAGATGACGGGGGATGATGTAAAAGGGCCCACTGATTAGATGAGGAGGATCTTGAGTCTTGACCCCCTCATTATATAAAGGGGGTTTATAAGAGTTGCTCCTACTACCCCTACGAAGGTTTATGGAGGTCCCTCCCATTTTTCTACCTCCTACTACTTTTGTTCGTTAGTGGAACTTTTATGAGGGGGTCAACATACCTCCTCAGCTTTCTCTCACATTCATTTCTCACTTCTCTGTTACTTATAGAAGCTTATAAGTCTGGGTATCTCTCAACCTGCACTTCTGCAAGAAAACTTTATTTAATGGAGATAACTACCATGCTAGGGGCCGGTGGTCTAGCGGCTATGACGCCGCCTTGACGAGGCGGAGGTCGGGGGTTCGAGTCCCCCCCGGCCCACCATCGGATCAGAAATACTTGTGAGGGAAAAAGAATGGCTAGATATTCCGTATCTAGGCTGGCTGGAAAACCTGTTATTACCGATAAGGGCCTTATGCTCGGTGAAGTTGTTGACCTGATAATAGATGAGATCACTGGTAAGATGGTCTCCTTGGTAATTAGGAGCAGTAGGGGAGCTGCGGATGCTCTTCTCCAGAAATTAAAGAAAGATAGGAAGGGGAATGTTTTAGTACCATACTCTACGGTGAAGTACATTAGAGAGATGATAGTCGTAGACGAGAGGCTTTTAAAGGTCTACATAGCTACAAAGAGCTGATCTCTAGAGAAACCTCTCAGCAACCCTTGCCATGTACTCAGCTAAGTCCTCAGAGATTGCTCTCATTATGCCCTTAACCTTGATCTCTCCAGGAAATTCTTCATCCAAAATACCCTTTATCTCCTCAAATCTGTCTACAGTGGATATCTCATCGTAAAACTCTCGAATTTTCTCCAAGAGAGATGTGGTAACTCCAAATTCTCCCTTCACGAAGAGGTTGCTTCTAATTTCCGACCTGATATCCTCATTTAATTTCAGGAGCTGTGTAAGCGACATACCGATGTCAAGTACTAACATCATATTTTTACACTTAACACTCCATGTCCAGCCGGTGAAAGTTTGATGGTTGAGATGATATTGAAGAAGTGGAGGCAGGATCCCCTCTTCAATATAGATATAATGGAGGCTTCCTCAAAGGATAATTCAATTATATTCACACTTGAAGTACCCCGGGGCCTTATCGACCTTAAAGACGGTACTAAACTAGAGGTGAATATAACATCTAAGGAGGAGGAAGGAGATCTAGTAATGAAAGGTGTCGTGAACAAAGTAGATCCTGAGAAGAAGGCTGCGGAGATATCCTTTTTTGGTCTCTGGATGAGGTTAAAGTATAAGAAGTCTATTCCCTTCGAGCTGAATGAAGGGGATGAGGTTTACCTTTCAATAAAGGCGATATAGTCCTTTTCTCGAAAATTTTCCCTTATTCTTACGAAAATACAGCTTAATATAGCCAGAGAGTGCAAGTAGAGTTGAAATGAATGACATAAAGTGCCCTCTTTGCGGCCACTATCTATCATACGAGGATGGCTCTTTGCTATGTACTCACTGCGGGTATATCGCAGGGGACGTTTTAGTCCCAAGTAGGTCTTTGAAAAGGTACCCGCTCTACGTAAAACATCGCTATAACTCTATAGAAAAGGTTGTTAGGCAATTAGAACTTCCAGAAGAAGTAATTGAGCTTGCTAGAGAGATAATTCATAGCTACGAATTGATTACGGGCAAGAAAGCCGGTATGTCTCTTTTAATTGCTGCTATAATACTTGCCAGTAGGAAGTGCGGTCTAGCAATACCGATAAGGGAGGTACTACTTATACTACACACAAAACTAAGCCCCTCTAAGGTTGCATTAGCTATAGGAGCGCTCAAAGAAGTATTACCAGAGAGAGAAAACATACCGTGGGAGGGTTATGTAAACTACCTTATTCGAAAAATATTCAGGGATGAAAGATTCAGAGAAAGATTGAGAAAATCTTCCTTGAAAGTCCCAACCCATATAATAGCTGAGAGGATTAGAATAAGGGCCATAAGAGAACTCAAAAATCTGAATAGGAGAAGTCTTAACCTTACAGGTAAGAACCCTGTGTATATAGCGGCAGCTGTAGTTTATTTAGCTAGTAAGAAGGTAGGGATCCGTGAACTATCCCAAAGTCTCATGGCCGACGTTCTAGGTGCTAGCCGATCAGTGATATCAAAGACCCTCAGGAATATCCGGTGAGAACATGAACTTCGAAGAGGTCAAGTTTAGGATGGAGTCCTTGTCAAATCAGATAACCTATCTCTTCTTTAAGATAGATGAAGTAATGAGGAAGCTCAGGGAACTCGAGTTAAAAGTCGAACAAATAGAGAAGAGGATGTATCGTGAAGGATGAAGATCGCTTAATCTGGGCTGGATTGGCGCTCCTAATTCTTATCATGTTGTACAAAAGGGCAGCTACAATAATCAATGCTCTCAATAGTACAGCTATCATAATAATACCTTACTTCCTGTTTCTAGCTCCTGTACTATTATTACTCCTTGTTATCCGTCTAAGAAAAGGTTCAGGCAGGGAATGTGATATCTACGGAGATTTTATTGTAGTTAAGACTAGAAAAGGAACAATAATGTCTGTCCCACTTCTCATAGAACCTCTAGAGAGGGAGTCTTCACTAGAATTCGAGAAATTACGTGAGATCTCTAGTAGTATGGGGGTAAGTTCGATAGTAGCCATCTCAAGCAGAGTATCTCATAGTCCCCTTCTTAATTTCCATAATGGGTCAAAGTCCAGCTCGTGGGCTATACTATGGGTGCCCTACAAGGGAAGAGACTCCTCAGAAACGATCCTTAAAGCGACAATATCGGCGCTCAACAGCTCGGTAGAGGGCGTTAGATTTAGTATATATAAGGAGTTCCCGAAAGACCCTGTACTAATCTCTAAGATAGTGGATCTTGACCTAAAGAGCTCGAATTTGGGTAGAATACAGCTGTATAAGGAGAAAACCACTTCAGAACTCAAAATTGACCTGGGGGAGTTCAAAGGTAAACTTATGGGAATTCCTGTGGTCGATATGACGAAGCACATCCTTATAGTAGGTCAGACAGGCTCAGGTAAGACTACCACAACGAAAAGGATAGTTTGGGAAGCTTGGAATTTCGGAATTCCCTCTCTCATATTTGATATCCACTGGGAGTACAAGAATATTGTCTTCCAAATGGGTGGGAGGATCTATGGAGTGAACGAGGAACTTCCTAGAATCTGCATAAACCCTCTCTTAGGAATTAGGAGAATGGACGAGAAAGAGCTATACCTAATAGCAGAGATGATATCTAGCGTAATAGACCTGTCTCCTTCTCAGTTCTATTTACTCATCAAAGCTCTAAAGAGGATTAAAGACCAATCTTCCGAAGATGCGGTTTCACCTACAATGTTAGATCTCATTGAAGAGCTGAGAGGGCTGGACGTAAGTTCTCAGGCGGAAGAGGAGAGCAGATCGTCTCTACTAAGGAAATTAGAACCTTTACTCTATTCGGAAGGCTCTGTAGTCCTCGAATGCGATAACTTCAACATCTCATTACTTGAGAGAACCCCTGCTCTCATGGAAATGGGAGACATAAAGAGTGATACATTAAGACAGCTTTTACTGTTCTTCTTCCTCAGGAGAATAAGGGAGCACTATGTTAGAGAGGGAAAGAAATCCCCTTATCCGAGAATAATAGTGGTAATCGAAGAGGCAGAAAAACTCATTCCAGGATTTAAGGACCCCACTGGAATGGAGTTAGTAGATCGGATGTTTTCAGAGCTGAGAAAATTCGGGGTCTCCCTAGTGCTGGTATCCCAAAATATAAGTGAACTCCCTACGGGGGTAGTTAGAAATACGGGGATTAAGATATTGCATAGGATAGAATCCCCCTCAGATCTAAGAGAGGTAAAGTCCATAATAAGGAATAAGAATTTATTGGAGAGAGTAGCTTCCCTTAACGATGGAGAATGCTTAATATCGTCACAGGACTTCGTAGAGATAGCGAGAGTATCACCCGTGAACGAAATAAACGTACCTCACGAAGCCATAGCAAGAGCTATAAAGTACTTCCCCTACTACTGGTCAGATCTCGTCCAGTAATTTCATGAAATCTCTCGACCAGTCAAACGTGCCTAGTTTAAATCTCTCACCCGCAAGAAATCTCGCGATCTTACCCAATTCATCATGGAGATTTCCCTCGCAACCATCAACTTCAATTATCCTATCCTCATTAGTGATCTCCATTCCATCGTACAAGGGACCGTCGATCGCTTCATATTCTAAATTTTCCCTTACCTTATCACTAGGATACCCCCTCTCCCTGAGCCTCTTTATCAGGATACTTGGTCTACATCTAACGGCCACTACCGCAACTACTTCTTCTCTAGGTACTGCTCCCGGAGATATGGTCTCAACTATTAAGCATCCGCTTTCCTTTAGGAGAGAAGATATCTCCTCTCTTATGGGACCCTCATCTAGAATTAATGACCCCCTGACTTGATCTTCACCGAGTAAAAATCCCCTCTCTCTAGCTAGTTCGCCGGCGTTAATATACCTACAATTTAGTGTCTCTGACAACATCTTGGCAATCGTGGTTTTTCCTGAAGCAGGTGCTCCTATCACAACAATTATCCCCTTCAAATCCTTCCCTAGTATAGAGCTGGGTAACATTTATATTTCCCCTTATTACCTAAGCTATGGGCTCCGGTGGTGTAGCCAGGCCAAGCATAGGGGCCTCTCGAGCCCCAGACCCGGGTTCAAATCCCGGCCGGAGCACCAACATTTCTATTCACTAGTAGGGTAACTCTCCGAATAGTGAGGTAATTGGATGGAAGCTAGCAATACCTGTAAGGGCCGACCATAAGGCATAAGCTACTATTATGGCTACGGTGAGCCTTATGGGCTGCTTATTATAGACAGGTATCAGCAAGAAGAGCGCCTGGATTAGTATAAGTACCATGAAGAAGTTGTCCAATATCACGCTTAAGGGCTGCATCCAAACTATCATTACATAAACTCCAAGTTCTGCAATGAAAAGGGATATTGGGAACGTAAATAGAGCAAATAGGGCGCCATACATACTTTCTACGAGCACCTTCTTTATGGTTGGGGGAATTCCTCTTCTCCTCCTCCTACCAACCCTAGTCCTACCCCTCCAGCTTCTAGAGGATCTCAGCATATGATCACCTTGGCTTTATCAGACTTCCAATTCTCTTACCATTCACTAGTTCTAATAGAGCCCTTGGCGTATCTCCACTTAAAATTATCGTTGAGATGGACGATCTTCGTAGTATCTTTATTGATAAAGCGTCGAGTAACTCGTACTTCCCTGGATGGTATGACTGGGACCTTACTATCTCCTCCAGCTCGTCGTATGTAAGCTCATCTATCTTCTTAGCATCGGGATACGTATGAGGATCCTTATCGTAAACACCATCTACGCTGGTCATCTTAACGACGAAGTTAAAACCCAACTTTTCGGCCATAAGGGATGCGACAGCATCTGTAGACTGTCCGGGCTGCATTCCTCCCGAGATAGGGATTTTATTCATGCTTAGGGCTATACCAGCTTCTTCATAGCTGGTAATGACCTTCGGATAAGCGTGGTTATTGAGGGCTGACATGATAAGGAGCGCATGGAGCCTAGTGGATAGGATACCTACCTCGTCCAATGTGAAGTTATCAGCCCCTAATTCCTTAGCAGCCTTTATATATGCTCTAGCGAGGCTACTGCCTCCCGTTACGATAGCTAGCTCGATGTTTTCCTCTCTAAGCTGCTTTATCACATTAGCTACACTGGCTATCTTAGAGTATCCCCCTGACAAGACATCTCTGAAGACATAGCCACCTAACAGTAAGACGAAGGATCTCAACCTAATCACCTAGCTATACTGGAACCTGATAGGTTTATCTAACCTAGAAAGTAAGACTATCCTGCTTTCAGGAGCCTCGTCTAGGATCTTATAACCTGAAAGATTTACGAGTATTTCAGAGAAACGTCTGACCTCATCATGTGAAGGCATATTCTCCCTTGAAAGCCTTCTTCTGGAATAGCCTACCCACATATACGCTTTTGGCTCCACATAGGTGGGCTGGTATTTTCTAACTAGTTCAGAGAACTCCTCTATAGTCTTGTCATCCATATTGAAACCTCTTATTAGGGGTATTCTCATGACAGTTGGGGAGGAGAAGGACTGTAAGAGACTTAGAGTAATATTAAGCCTTTCCCAAGCATCTGACCATAAGGATCTCGTTATTTCCATGTAAAGCTTCCTGTTAGGGGCGGGTACGGTTATGTAAAGCTGAGTAGGTTCCCTCTCTATATTTTCCAATCTCTCTGGTAGTGTGCCATTGGTTACAATAAATGTAGTCATTCCTCTCTTAGAGTAAGCCTCTACCAGACCTCCTATCATTGGATATAGGGTAGGCTCCCCTGTTAGAGAGATAGCGGCATGCTTGGGCTTTTCTGCTTCGTAGACCCACTCCTTCTTGAACACCTTGACACCTTTGTACCCCTGAACCATCATCCTATGGACGTTTATACTCTCTTCAGCTATTTCTTCAGGATCATCCCAGACGCTAGAGTCATCAGGTACCTCTTTCCATCTAAAATTGGGAGGAACATCACTTACATTGAGCCTCCAGCAATATAGGCACTGTAGGTTACAAAAAGAAGCTGTTGGAGTCATTTGAAGGCATCTCCACGTAGGTATTCCATAGAACTTGTTCTTATAGCACAATCTTCCCTCTAACAAGGCTTTCCTAAACCAATGACATGGTTTTATAGCTGAGTGATTCATGATCAGCTTGTAGCCTTGCTTTTCCATGAGTTCTCTCACATGATCGGGTACCTTCACTACCTTTGACAACATCTTTATCCGTTCTCTAGAAGTAGAAGCGCGATAAAAATGATACGCGGGAGTGAAAATGATCATACAGTACCCTTTCTTGGTACAGCGCTTAGAGAACTAGAGAAGCTTAATAATCTAAGAGAAGAGTCTATATTGTTATCTCGTAAGCTATTGGCTATATGTCGGGCTTCTATAGTGAAGATAAGGCATCTCAACCATCTATTAGAAACAGAAGAAAAGTTAAGAGAGGTGATACGTGAGGTAAACTCTTTCTTAAGAAGATGTGCTGATGAAATTGGGTATATCGATGAATCTGTGAGAACATCCCTCTCCCCAGTACTCCAAGAAGCTGTAGAAGGGATATCTCTCTCTAGGATACTCAGGGGAGCGCCGGTTCCGAGTCATAAAGAGCTACTTGTCAGGCCTAAGGAGTATCTACTTGGGATAGCGGATGCTATAGGAGAAATCCGGAGAGTAGTCCTCCAGTGCCTCATGGAGGAGGATATAACCAAGGCCCAAGATCTTACTAATAAGATGGAGGAGATCTATGAGGCTCTTAATAGTGCAGTATTCCCGGATTCGTTAGTTCCCATCAGGAAAAAGGTGGATTTAGCAAGAATACTCGTAGATAAGACTCTCTCTGAGCTAATCGTGTACAAAGCATCTCTTAAGCTCAAAAAGGGGGGAGATCGTGAGTAGGGAGTTTAGAAATTTAGATCCCTATGTATCTCACCTAATAATGGCTGTAATCCTGTTGGGTGGTTCTAAAAAGCCAATAAAGGCTTCAGATCTCTGCGAATACCTAAATACCTCAAGAGCTACGGTATCCAGGTGGATCTCTAGAGCAGAAGAACTAGGATTCTTGAAAACTTCCCTAGCTAGAAGAACTCAATATGTGATGGCAACTCAGAAGTCTGTGGAGTTAGTCCAAACAATTTATGAAATGGCTAAAGATGTGAAATGGGGCGAAGAGATCCTAATGTGCGAGGTCTTCTCTGGCATGAGAGAGGGCGCTTATTACATGTCGAGGCCTGGCTACATAATGGGTTTCAAGGAGGCTCTAGGCTATGTCCCTTACCCCGGAACTTTGAATGTGAGGGTGAAGAGCGAAGTGGATATATCCACCATAAGAGAATGGAGGAGGAAAGTACGTCCTAAAGTAATCCCTGGTTTCGTGGAGTCAGGCAGGACATTTGGAGATGTTGAGGTTCTTCCGGTCAAAATAAATGGTGTCGTAGAGGCACATGCAATCTTTCCAGTTAGAAGGCACTATGGAGACGATGTATTAGAGATAATTCACCCTGAAAGTCTTAGAGTTAAGTTGGAGCTGAGAGATGGAGATGTTGTAGCAGTTATCCTCACAATGTGGTAGTGGGCCGGGGGGGACTCGAACCCCCGACCTCCGCCGTGTGAGGGCGGCGTCATAGCCGCTAGACCACCGGCCCCCTGAGGGAAAGTACTTCGAAGGTTTTAATCTTTATGGGATGGCTGTCTAATCACCAATGTAATTCTGTTACTAATTAGAGTAGTAACTGATCCAAAGACGCACTAACTAATGGCCATTATGGGAGGGATTCCTCATCAACCTATCTCTTTGTTATATAACATCTGTAAAGAAAATACATATTTGATCTGTATGCCGGAGAAAAATCAAAGTTCGCACACTATTTTTATTTATCGGAAAA
>JAGGTZ010000196.1 GCA_021158805.1 Thermoproteota archaeon
ATCCATGGAATATACTTTGTTCCAAATGTGGGGGCTTATTAGAGCCTATAATAGTGAAGAAGCCATTAGGAGTTTCTTGGCCTCTTTTCAGAGCAAGGAAATTTGGTGTATGGCGTTACAAGGAGTTATTACCAAAGGTTAGATCTCCAGTAACCATGGGCGAGGGAGGAACCCCCCTTATAAGGCTGAGTGATGGCCTATGGTTAAAGTTCGAAGGCGCTAATCCAACTGGTAGTTTCAAGGATAGGGGAATGACGGTAGCAATCTCCCTAGCTAGGGAGCACGGTGCTAAGAATGTTATTTGCGCTTCTACAGGGAACACAGCCGCTTCCATGGCAGCTTACGCATCGAGAGCTGGTTTAAGGAGTTTTGTAGTTCTTCCAAGGGGGAAGGTAGCGAAAGGTAAACTGGTCCAGGCTATGCTCCACGGGGCAGTAATAATAGAGGTAGATGGTCCCTTCGATGTGGCACTAGACGCGGTAATGATGGCAGCAGATCGTGAGATTGGTCTTTATCCCTTAAACTCCTTTAACCCTTGGAGGCTAGAAGGACAAAAAACCCTTGCCTATGAGATAGCAGATGAGCTAGGGGTTCCTGACTGGATAGTCCTCCCCATAGGTAATGCCGGAAATATATCAGCTATTTGGAAGGGATTTACAGAGATGAAGAATTTCGGATTAATTAACAGGATTCCGAAGTTAGCTGGGATACAGGCAGCTGGGGCAGCACCAATAGCCAAGGCTTTCAAGGATGGGAGCGACATGCCTTATTTCACCGATCAACCTGAAACATTAGCTACAGCGATAAGGATAGGTAGGCCAGTAAATTGGCCGAAGGCCTTTAAGGCCCTCAGAGAGAGCAGGGGAATTACAGAGGTCGTAACAGATGAGGAAATTTCTGAGGCACATAGGTCCCTTGGCAGGATGGGAATCGGAGTGGAGCCCGCATCAGCAGCCTCCTTCGCAGGCTACCTGAAATTGAAGGGGACTGAAATTGGAGATGATGAGAGGGTGGTTCTTATAGCTACAGGCCATGCCCTCAAGGATCCAGACGTTGTCCCTCCCGTGGAAACTATTAGGGTATCTGGCGCTGAAGAGGCAGCTAGTACCCTGAGGAGGATGATCCTGTGAGGGTTAGGGCCTATAGTACTAGTGCAAACTTGGGTCCGGGATTCGATGTAATAGGCATCGCTATAGATTCTTTCATGGATGTAGTGGAGGTAGAGGTAGAAGCAGGAGGGCCTGATGCTATAGTTACAGAGGTCATTGGCCCATACTCGCGAGAAATTGCCCCTGGGCGAGATAATTCTGCTGCTGTAGCTGCAAGGACGGCTCTTGAATACGCAGAAGCAAAGCTGACGGCCAAAATTAAGCTATGGAAGGGTGTTCCCCCCGGCAGAGGTCTCGGCAGCAGCGGTGCATCCTCCGCAGCTGCCGCTAGGGCCATAGATATACTTCTAGGCGAGGTCTTAAGGGAAGAGGAGCTGATTAAAGCAGCTTCTGAGGGGGAGAGAGCAGCTGCCGGTTCCCCTCATCCAGATAACGTTGCACCTTCGTTACTAGGTGGGATGGTCATCGTAGGCGATGAAATAGTGAAGATAGAACCTGATGTGATGTTTGTGCTGGCGATCCCTTGGGTCCCCATACCAGAGAGGAAAACCGAGATTATGAGGTCCGTGCTGCCGGATAGCATATCTCTGTCTAGCATGGTAAAGAATTCTTCTCATCTTGCCTCCCTCATAGTAGGAATGGCATATGGGGATCTAAAACTTGCGGGGAAGGGAATGTCCTATTCTTTGGTGGATGAGGCTCGTTCGAGATTGATTCCAGGATTTAAGGAAGTTAAGGAGGCGGCTTTTAGGGCGGGAGCTTACGGGGCCTCCATAAGTGGTGCAGGACCTAGCATGCTGTTCCTATGCGATGAATGTGAGAGAGTAAGAAGAGAAGTACAGGAAGCCTACAAGAGACTTGGCATCCCCTCATCAGTACTTATAGCCCGTGTAGCAGAGGGGGCAGGGGAGGTTGAAGAGGATACCTTCAAATGTAGGAGAATAGTAGATTAGCACATCTTAAGCTGGAGGAAGGAAATTAGAGGGCATATACAGTAGGCTAAGGAGGTACGTCGAAGACAATAGCCTCTTAGTATAGCCAGTGTAGTGAAAAAGACATTATTATGGTATAGGTCTAATTCCTAGAGGGATGAATATTCAAAGCAAGAGGATTAGAGTACATGGTGGTATTTACATACCGGATCCCGATCCTCCCAGGGAGGCCCACCTTGAGCTAACTACTGCGTGTAACTTAGATTGCGAGTTCTGCTATAGAAGGAGCTGGAATGAGAGGCTAGGATACATGAGCTATAAGTTGTTTCGGAAGATATTAGAAGAACTAAAGGAGATGGGTGTAGAAGATTTATGGTTCGATGGGTGGGGTGAACCAACCTATCATACAAGGTTTGAGGAAATGGCAAGGGATGCATCTAGGTACTTCAACCTAGGATTAGTAACAAATGGCACCCTAGCAATGGAGCGGATGAACGCAATAAAGGAGAACTTCTCCTGGGTATTTGTGAGTGTAGATGTCGCTAATCCAGATAAATACAGTAAAGCTAGAGTTGGATCCAATTTCAGCATTGTAGATAGCGCCATAAGGGAGTTGGTAAGAAATGGAGTCGAGGTATGGGTCTCATCAATCCTTATGAGAAGCACTGTAGAGGATGTATTGAACTTGGTGGAGTGGGCCTCTGACGTCAATGCCAGTGGTATACTCCTTTCAAATCTAATCGCTACGCATCCTCACATGACCAAAGAACAGTTATATGGTAAGCTACCTCCTGAAGAAGTTCCGAGGATCATGTTTAGGGCGAGGAATCTAGCTATGCTAAAATCAATTAGAATTATAGAGCCCTTCTTCGAGTATAGAACTGATAGAAGGTGCCCTTTCATTGAAGAGAGATCCTTTGCAATAACGTATGACGGTAAGGTGGTTCCCTGCCTTTTTACCTTACATACATTCGATGCTTGGGTAGATGGTAGGAAATCGGAGGTCAAGCAGATAAGCTTTGGAAACCTAGGAAGAAGTCATCTTAAGGATATTTGGTGGTCAGAGGAGTATGTTTCCTTTAGATCTAAGGTTAGGCTAGTTGCTTATCCATCTTGTAACGATTGTCCCTTCTGGGATGGATGTGATATAGCTGGTAGTAATGAATATGATTGTTGGGGAAATAGCCCGACATGCTCATTTTGCCCATATTATAGGGGGATTATCAATTGCCCTAGGAGCTACGTAGTTAGGTGGATTGTTGGATCATAGTTAGAGGAGTTCGAAAGGTTTACTCGTTCCTAAGACATCTGCACCTGACTTTATTAGCTCTTCTGCCTGTTTTTTGGTTCTTATACCTCCTGCAGCTTTTATCCTCTTATTCGAGAGCGTTTTAAGCTTTACTATATCTTCAGGAGTTACTGGTCTATATAGGCCTGTAGAGGTCTTCAAGTAGTCTATATCTGTCTCCTCTAGTGTCTCAACTACCATCTTTAACTCTTCCTCAGATAGAATCGGAACCTCTATAATTGCCTTTATTACCCCCCTAAAGGACATAACTATGCTCTTCGCCTCCTCCTTTATGTAGTCATACATAGAACTCTTGACGGATGGTATGCTTATTACATAGTCTATCTCATCCGCTCCATTGTTGAGAGAATCTTTTGCCTCAAATGACTTTACTTCCTTAGTCTCTGTACCATATGGAAATGCTATGACTGTACAGATC
>JAGGTZ010000040.1 GCA_021158805.1 Thermoproteota archaeon
TTAATTCAAAGAGAAGGATCGCCCTAGACTCATTGACTGGATCTGTACTGAGATTTCTGGAGACCTCTAAGTATTCAAGACCCTTAAAGGACTGTGTCGGTTGAAGGCTATTTATGAACCAATCCAATGAGTCTGGGTATGCTTTATTGTCAGCGCTCACCCCGACACATCCCAAGAGGATAAGCAATAGCGATGCTATCTCAATTATCCTAATATGATCCCTCATAGAACTCCAGTTCAGTCTCCTATCCTCGGATATATCATTTATTCTCATCTAGTCGAATATACCCATTAATCGATCTACCTTATTTACCTCTCGCTACGGCTCCCCGCAACTTATCACCGTAATTCCCATCGTTGAGGCCGTTATAGGGAGGTACTCTCCTCTTGTCTTCACGGTCATTGAGAGATTACCTTCACTGCTGTGGCCTTTACCGACAGTAGAAACTCCTTTTTAGGCCCAATACCAAGCTCTTCTAGAGCCTGCCTAGTAATCACGGAACGGAGCCTCACTTCACCAACCCTAAATGTCACGACATGCACTGGGCTCCTGAATTCTACGGACTCCACCACTCCCCTAAATACGTTTCTAGCACTCATAGGGGTTAGCTGACCCAAAGGATGGATGTATATGTCCTCAGGTCTTATCACCAGCACGATATCACCTTCTGCTTCATAAGCGGTTACTAACTCTAAATCAGAAACTCTCACCTTGGAGAGACCCTCCTTCATCTTTTCAGCTCTTCCCCTCAGAACATTATCCATTCCCATGAACTCCACGATCTTTTCATCTCCAGGATCTTCAATTAGCTCTTGGAAGCTAGCGACCCTAAATATCCGACCATCAAACATAACGGCTATTCTGTCTGCGAGGAGACTCGCCTCTAAGTAATCGTGAGTGACATGTATTGCTGTGAACCCAAGTTCGCTGTGAAGCCTCCTTAAGAATGACTGCAGCTCAATCCTTTTCGATTTATCAAGTGCTGAGAGTGGCTCGTCAAGGAGAATAGCCCTAGGATCGACCACTAGCGCTCTAGCTAGGGCTACTCTCTGCTGCTCTCCACCACTGAGAGTTGTAGGGTTCCTGTGGAGGAGATTCTCTATACCCAATATCTCTGCAAATGTCTTAACCTTCTTGATTATCTCTCCCTCATTGTAACCTCTCAACCTCAGCCCAAACGCTATATTCTCAAGAACTGTCATATGAGGGAAGAGGGCATAGTTCTGAGGGACATAGCTCAAGCCCCTTCTCTCGGGAGGGAGATCCGTGACATCCACATTATCAACCATTATCCTTCCCCTAATAGGCCTCACGATCCCCAAGATTGTCTGAAGCAGTACAGTCTTACCGGCGCCAGAGGGTCCCATAACTACCAAGTACTCTCCATCTCCTATAGATAGATCGATGTCCCTCAACTTGAACTCACCGAGGTCTACACTGAGTTCTCTGATCTCTATCAAAGCTAGACCCTCCTCGAGAACCTCCTAATAGCAACGAAAGACACCAAACTAATAACTAGTAGGGGTAAGGCTGTGGCCTTAGCTACTTTTAATCCATAGGTCCAGAATCTCTCCATTATAAGCACATTTATTGACTTAGGGTAGTAGGCTACGATTAGCAGGGCACCAACTTCACTCATGCCTCTTGCCCAAGATAGGAGTGATCCGGTTATGAGAGAGCGTGAAGCAAGGGGCATCGTTACTTTCCAAAAAGTTGTGGATTCCGAGGCTCCAAGACTCCTGGCTACATACTCTAGATTCACGTCCACTCCTAGGAATCCGTCTATGAGGGAGTCTACCATCAGAGGGGCAGAGACGAATGCCATCACTGCTACAATTCCCCAGAACGAATCTTCCAACTTCAGGCCTAAGTTAGTGAGGAGTGAGCCTATCATAGTCCTAGAGTTGTAAGCAACAAGGAGGGCTATACCAGCGACACCATGTGGTATTATCAAGGGAAGGTCGATTAGGGCCTTGATTAACTCTCTGCCTCTGAACTCCCTCTTCGCCAGCACATAAGCCAGTGGAATACCTAATGCCATTAAAATGACAGTGGCAAGCAGAGAAGCTGAGATGCCAATATAGAGAGCGCTCAGGGCCTCGCTATCAAACCCATACTTTATCACCTCCCTTGGGGAGGTACCTACCGTTAGGGATGCTAGAGGAAGGAGTATAAAGAGGATGAGGAGGAAACCTAGGGCGGCGAAGCCCTGAGCCATCCTCAAACCATGCAACTAAGGTCTCACCTCCACTACGTCTCTCAGCTCAGCCGGGACATTCCCATAAGCTACTGGAGGTCTGATTGCAGGTTGTCCCAGCCTATCGAAGATATCCAGCCCTCTAGTGAGGATGAATCTCACGAACTTAAGGGCCCCTTCTTTATTCTCAGCTACCTTAGGGATTGTGAGACCATAGGCTATGGGCGCTCCAACTAGTTTTTTCTCCTTATCACTATCTGCAAATATGTGAACTACTGCCTTTGAGTAGATGGAGGCCATCTTGTCATCCGGTGAACTCAGATCTATCTGAGAGGGAAGGTCTACATACCTTAAGTTGTGCTGGACAGCAACACTTTTGTACTCGAACGCATAATCTAAGGAACCTGCCTCAAGTAATGATATGAGTTCGACGCTCTTAGACCTTACGACTATCCTCTCAGATTTAACTTCTACCGGATCAGGGATCCAGGCCTCGGTCCCCTCTATCCTCATGTTTGTGTTTTTCCTAAGTAGCTCATCTAGAGATACATTATAGAGCTTGGAGGCTAGAAGGAGGGTCATTACGCTCCTATAGCCACAAGGATCTCTGTTAGGATCGGAAAAGCCTAACTTCACGTCATCCTTCACTAATATCTGTAACCAGTTTTCTGAGCTTATTTCGTCGGCGTACCTGCTCTTCTCAGTATAAGCTAGAACTATCTCATTTTTAGCGAAGATCACATACCAGTCAGCATAGTCAGGGTACATCATACTTGGAATCAGCCTGTAGTCAGCCGATGCTAGTAGATCAGCTCTCTTGCCTAATTCAGTTATCTTTCTCACCGCTTCGACACTGCCACTCCCTTCTAATCTTACCTCCACATCCCTATCATACTCTTTAACTATCTCTTTCAACGGCACTACAAGAGATCCTGCATGAAATACCTTAATTACCTTAGACTCCTCCCTTAAAAGGAAGGGTAGGGAAAGTAGGATGGCTGCAATGACAATTGCGACTAGAAATTTTCTCATGGCATCACCTATCCGTTATCTGATAATGGATAACCGCTGAAAAGAGATTTCGTCTCCTTTTAAAACTTACCCTAACAGTGGTACTCATTACTGATTAATGTTAATGCTTAAATGAAGATTTAATCGAGGTTTTGCAGAATAACCACTCTAGAACCTGAAAATTAACGAGGGAATAAAATCTCTAGGGAACAGCAAGAGAAAGAATCTCTCCGCTACCGTTGCTTGGCTAGAGAATATTGTGTACTACCTCGAGAAACAACAGTTATGCTCAAAATATTATACTTATTGATGTTTTTCCTTCTTACTTGATATGTAAAAATGAACATATCTCTATATGTGATCAATTCTATTAAATTCTGCCATATATGACTGTTTAGTGTACTCATTTAGATTTATCTTTGCCCATAATAGCCAATCTCGTTTAAAAAGAGAATTAGTTTTGCTTTTTTGAACGGTATGAGGAATCTCCTTACTGGATGAATATAATTAAAGCTACTACTGTATTTAAGATTTATAATATCTCCCCCTTTTTGAAATAAAATCTAGGAGCATTAAATTTTATAACGTTTACTATATGTCCATATATCGGTGTGTTCCCATGGCTGATAAGATGGCTATCGTTGTTTTTAGTGGGAGCGTAGACAGGCTGCTTGGTATGTCCATCTTGGCAAGTAGTGCAGCAGCTATGGACTGGGAGGTGGACATATTTTTACAGCTTTGGGGAGTCTACGCATTCAAGAAGGATGTTATGAAGGAGAACATGAACTTCTCTGAGTTTGAGGAACTGAAGGACGCTGTTGTAAAGAGAATACAGGAATTAAACTTCCCGATGTGGTATGACATATTAAAGCAGGGTAAGGAAACAGGCAATATCCATATATACGCTTGCAGTACGGCAGCTAAGGCATGGAACGTAACCAAAGATGATCTAGAGATGGTAGACGATCTGATGGAGGCAGGAGAATTCATAGAAAAAGTACGCGATGCTAAACTCTCCTTCTTCATCTAAATCCCAGTTTCTTTTTAACTATCGTATAGGAGGGAGTAAATATGAGTATGTCTCCAGATGAGTTGAAAAATTTGAAACCCGATAAGGTAGTAGATGCAAGAGGTACTTCCTGTCCTGGGCCTCTCCTCGAAGCTAAGAGAAACATAGGACAAGTTCCAGTCGGTGGAGTAATGGAAGTCCTTTCCTCAGACGCTACTACTGTGAGAAATCTTCAAGCTTGGGCTAAGAAGGTCGGTCATGAATACCTAGGCCACATAGAAGAGGCAGGCTACTACAGGATCTTTGTCAGGAGGAAGAAGTAGGTGGTGAACTTTGAATGAAGGGGGGTCTGAACCCCTCATCTTGGTTTTTTCTACGAATACGATATCTGACCCGGGTATAGACTTCACGGGCTTGATGCATCTTCATTACCCAACTAGGACTGTGATAGTGAGGCTTCCATGTTCCTCAATGGTCAGGCCCCAATTTGTCCTCTATGCACTAACTCACGGATTTGATGGTGTATTCATAGCAGCAGATGGCCCAGACTGTCCCTATCTCGCAGCTGCCTGCGTTGATATAACATCCCAAAGGATGGCAGAGGCCCAGAATCTCTTGAAGGAGAATGGAATAAAGCCCGAAAGGCTAGCAATGGCTGGAATATGCTCGGTCTGTGCCGAGCCGTTCGTTAGATCGATTAAGGCCTTCTATGACAGGATCAAAGATCTCGGTAAAGTGGAGATCGGGGAGGTTTGAACGATGTCCGTCAAATCTTGGTATGAGAGGAAGTATTATGGAGAGATAGAGGATCTGCCAGAGGAGGAGTACGATGTCCTAGTTATAGGGGGTGGAATAGCTGGCATTCAAGCCGCATTAGATCTTGGAGACATGGGATTCAAGGTAGTTCTAGTTGAGAAGGAACCATCGATAGGCGGTTTCATGTATAAGCTGAGTAAAACCTTCCCCACAATGGACTGCGCAAGCTGTATAGCTACTCCTAGGATGGCCCAGGTGTTCCACCATCCCATGATAGATCTGCTCATCTACTCCGAAGTAGAGGAGATAGAGAAGAAGGGAGAGGGAGATTTCAGAGTCAAGGTACTCGAAAAGCCAAGATTTGTGGATTCCTCCCGATGTACGGGCTGTGGTCAGTGTGAACTGGCCTGCCCTGTAATAGTACCCCATGAGTATGACTGGGGGCTAGCCGGTAGGAAGGCGGTGTATATACCCTTCGATACAGCCGTCCCTAGAATAGCTGTAGTAGATCTAGATCACTGTATATACTGCGGTCAATGCGAGAGGGCTTGTCCAACAGAGCCTCCCTCGATAGATTTCACCCAAGTACCCAAGATACATCATCTCAAAGTCGGAGCCATAATAATAGCTACCGGATTCCATCTTTTCGATGCCAGGCTCAAGGAAAATTATCATTTCGGGGAATATCCTAATGTAATTCATGCAATGCATATGGATAGGCTCTTAGCACCTACCAGACCATATCACGCAATTCTCCGTCCATCCGATGGCAAGGAGCCCAACAATATAGCATATATCCTCTGCGTGGGCTCAAGGGACAAGACGGTTAACAACCCTAACTGCTCCCAGATATGTTGCATGTATTCAATAAAGCAAGCTCAGCTTATAATGGGCGCCCTACCACTTGCAGATGTCACCATATACTACATAGACATCAGGGCGTTTGGCAAGGCATTTGAGGAGTTCTATCAGCAGGCCAAGGATATGGGAATAATGCTCGTTAAGGGAAGGGTCGCTAAGATAGAACAGAAGGAGAACGGTGATCTCATTGTATGGTACGAGGATATAGAAAATGGGGGGAAGCTCTGTAAAGCAGAGCATGACTTAGTAGTCCTTTCCGTGGGATTACTACCGAACAAGGAGATAGCTAATGTCTTTAAAGGTCAGAAATTAGAAGTAGACGACGTTGGATGGATAAAACCTGTCGATGAGAACGCGAATCCGGTAGAAACGAGCATTAGAGGTGTTTTTGCAGCAGGCACTGCACTGGGGCCTAAGGACATACCAGACTCTGTCATCGAAGGAGGAGCTGCAGCTATGCAATGCGCAGCATACCTCTCTGAGGTACGGGGTAGGCACTAGCGGAGGTGACTGATATGAGTGAAGAGGAACTCCGTATAGGGGTCTATGTCTGTCATTGTGGGGGTAACATATCCGATTACGTTGATGTGAAGAAAGTTGTAGAGGCTATAAAAGGAGAGCCAGGTGTCGTAGTGGCCAAAGACGTGATGTTTGCATGCTCAGATTCCTCTCAAAACGAGATAATTAATGATGTCAAGGAACATAATCTGAATAGGGTAGTAGTTGCATCGTGCTCTCCTAAGCTACACGAGCTTACCTTTAGAGAGACCGTGAAGAGAGCAGGACTCAATCCTTACTTGTACTATCATGCGAACATAAGGGAGCATGTTTCTTGGGCCCATACCGATACTAGGGAGGGAGCTACTGAGAAGGCTATAAGGCATGTCAGAGCAGCTATAGCATATGTTAGGAATGCCAAGCCTCTGGAGCCGATAAGGCAGAAAACAATGCATGCGGTTCTCGTAATCGGAGGAGGAATCGCTGGATTAAGGGCTGCTCTAGATCTCTCCAGAACCGGACTGAATGTCTACCTAGTGGAGAGATCCCCATTCCTAGGAGGAAGAACCCCTCAGCTCTACAGGGTATATCCCGATGGGAGGAGGGGTGCTGATATAGTGAAGGACCTAGTGAGTGAACTAATAAGGAGGGATAACGTTGCCATATACACCAATGCCGAGATTAAATCATTCTCCGGTTACATAGGGAACTTCGAGGTAGAGGTGGAGATAAAGCCTAGGTACATAAAAGTTCCTTATGATGAGATAAAGGAGAAAATTAAGGAGCTACCTGACGAAATACCAGATGAATTTAACTATGGGCTTACCAAGAGGAAAGTGATATACTACCCGTATGAGGGTGCCTTCCCGCGTATACCGGTATTGGATCTAGATCACTGTAGTGATGTAGAGACGATCAAGGAGCTGCTAGGGGATGCGGTAGATCTGGAACAGAAACCAGAAACCGTGAAGCTTAAGGTCGGGGCAGTTATAGTAGCTACAGGGTTCGATCCATATGAACCCAAGGAGGGAGAGTTTGGCTACGGCAGACAGGGTGTAGTAACGCTCCCTCAGCTCCACAGACTAATGGATCTTGGTAACGGAGAACTGAAACTGAATGGAAGGGAAATAAGAGATGTAGCGTTCGTATATTGCGTAGGGAGTAGGCAGAAGAAATCTTCTGAGGAAGAAGAAGTTAATGAGTACTGCTCTAGGTACTGCTGTAACGCTGCTATGTACATCTCCTCGCTCCTAATGGAACAGGGGATAAGGACCTATCATATCTTCAGGGATATCAGAACTTATGGAAGGCATGAGAGGATGTACGATGAGGTCAGCAGGAAAGGAGGGATCTTCATAAAATACAATGAAGATGAGCCACCTGAGATAGAGGAAGAAGGGGACAAGCTGCTACTCAAGGTGAAAGATCTTCTGACAGCAGGAGAACAACTGGAGATACCTGTTGACCTCGTTGTCTTAGTAACGGGTATGGTCCCGAGGAAGACTCCTGAGCTTGATGAATTACTAAGGATATCTAGGGGGAGAGATAGGTTCTACGTAGAAGTTCATCCTAAGTTAAGACCCGTGGAAACGGCGATAGGAGGCATATTCATAGCTGGCGCATGTCAGGCACCTAGAGACATATGTGAGACCCTATCTTCCGCGAGCGCGGCTGCATCCAAGGCGGCTACTGTAACGTTAAGGGATGTCATCGAGCTAGAGCCCTTCAAGGCAGAGGTAGATCCAAACATATGCGATCTGAGCAAGAAGTGTATTGAGATATGTCCATATGAGGCGATAGAGATAAAGAACTATGAAGGCATCGGGGAGAAGGCATGGGTGAACAAGGCGAAATGTATGGGATGCGGTGCATGCGTAGCGGTCTGTCCTACGGAAGCTATACAGCTCAATGGACTCACTAACGAGCAGATAAGGGCAATGATAGAGGCTGCTGGGAAGGAGGTGATAATATGAGTGGAGGGGTTAAGAACACGGTTTTAGAGTATCGAAAGAAAACTGGCGTAGAACCTCCCAAGGAATTGACAGAATTAGTAAAAGAAATAAACAAAATAAAGGCGAAGATAACAAATGCCCTTAAGGAAGGTCCTAAGACCATTCCAGAGATAGCCAAGGAAATCGGAATGAAGGAGAGCCTCACTGCCTGGTATGTCCTCACATTCGTAAAGTACGACCTCCTAGAGCCTGAAAGCCAGACTGATGAGGGTTATTATAGGTATAAGGTTAAAGGGTGATTGGATTGGTAAGGGTAGATCCCTCCTTCGTTGAGAGGGTCAAAAAACTAGGTGCGTTTGATATAACCGCTTGTTATAACTGTGGCAACTGCACTGCAATATGCCCCCTATCCTCAGAGGGCCATGAATTTCCGAGGAAGCTCATCAGATACTCCATCTTAGGAATGGAGAACAAAGTGATATCGGCGCCAGAGTTGTGGTTGTGCTATTACTGTGGTGAATGCACGGATACCTGTCCTAGGCAAGCGGATCCCGGTGGGCTCATGATGGCTCTCAGGAGATATGCCATAAGCAAATATTCGGTGGGCAAAATAGCGAGGATCTTCTATGACAAGGTAGCGGCGGCATTCTCTTGGACAATTCTCTCATTGATAGCCCTTATAGGGTTGGTAATGTTCATGAACCCGAATGTGAGCGCTAGCGAGATGGAACAGAACTTCCCCTTCTGTTTCATAGGAAAGGAATTTATTCACGATGCTGGGCTAGTCCTAGGCGTTATTGTAGTTGCACTAGCGTTAGTGAATCTCTACATAATGTATAGAAGCATTTCACTAGGTTACAGTAGGAGAGCGAAGGGTAGCGTAGGGCTTTGGGTGAAGAATTTAGTCCTAACACTGATAAGAGAGGTTGCTGCACAGCTGAAATACACAAAATGTGAGAATAAGCTCAGGTATATCGGGCACATGAGCCTCTTTTGGGGATTCGTGGGACTGTTCATAGCTACCATAACCGGTTTCTTGAGGGATTATTATGACATCATGATACCTCCGGAAGTGTCCCTAGGCTTAGGAGTGATATTCGGGATCCTGTTAATCTACGGATCACTCTACTACATGGTGGGCAGATTTAGTAAGAAGGAGGCATATGCGAAATATTCTCATCATACCGACTGGGTGTTCCTCTGGCTGCTCTTCCTCACAGGGATAACGGGATTCCTCATTACAATATTCAGGTTCATGGGATACCCATTCCTTACGTACGTATTGCTGCTGGTACATCTCGTGGTGGTATTCGACCTCCTAATTACGGCCCCGTTCACTAAGTTCAGCCATGCTATCTACAGGCCTCTCGCCATCTGGCTATCAGATACGATGGATCAACTGGCTCGGGAGGCGCCTGGGGAGAAGGAGGCTGTCGCTGAGGTATCTCAGTGACTTCCCTTCTCTCTTTTCTTGCGAATCTTACAAAACTTATCGCAGATTCCTTCTCATAACCTAGAAGCTTACTCCTACTAGTAGATCATGAAAATCGTCATAAATGAGTGAGAGATCACACTACGTACGGGAGATATGTAGGAGGATATCTCTCAAACCTATGCCTAATGGACATGTGCTGGTGCATCCCATCTCGAGGCATTTCTTCGCTAATTCTCTCTCACCTCTCAAGATGTATGCCCATGCGGCCCATAGTGGAGGAGTATAGAGGTTACCGCATCTAGTACAGTAAAGGACTTCCTTTAGGATCGGATCCTTGGCTGCCCTCAGCCTTCCATTATCTAATAGTATCAAATGCAGCTCCCTCGGACCATGGACGCCGTAAGTGGTTCTTTTCTCTATATCTCCGGTCTTACTGGGTCCTCCTATCACATAGAGAGTATTCTGACCGGTGGATCTCATGATATACTCGCTCACTTTGAAGGCCTCAGAATAGGAGGGAACGATGTCGTTCATACCCACGATGAATATATTGATTTCGGGAGTCATAGTCACCAGCCTATCAGCTCCGTTAAACATGACTGAGAAGAGAGCACCGGGATCAGCTGCTATTACACTAGCACCACTTATTCCTACCTCGGCTTTACGAAATACCTCATCCTTGAGGAATTTCCTCATACAGTCAAGAGGCTCTTTGAATTTAGGGACCTCTTTCCCTATAATGCCATTCATATACTGGAGGATACCTCTATTTACCTCAGGCAACGACCCCAGCTTGGATAGGACCCCTAATATTGCTACTTCACAGACATTATTTCCTATTGATGCCAAGTGCCTGCCTAACCCGATCTCTTCTATCGCATGGTCAACAACTTTCACAATAGTATTTCCAGACCCCACGATCTCTCCCACAATTCTCCTAGCTTCCTCGGCATCTTTCGCTACGTAACAGTGTCCCTTGTTATCCTCTACATTATCACATGTCAGCTTAACTAGCTCATTCAAGTGATCTATAGAATATTCTTTTATTTGCCTTACATCCTCAGCTAACCCAAGTAATTCATCTTTACTGCCTAGCATTTGCTCCTCCATGTATCCCGAGTAAAAGAGTGAGACTACTTGGGCAA
>JAGGTZ010000174.1 GCA_021158805.1 Thermoproteota archaeon
ACCTTTTTCTGTTGAGCTAAGGATGGGAACGAAACGAGGCCGAAGACAAGCAAGAATGATAGAACCAAAAATAGAACTGCACTCCTACTCATGGTGGGATCACTATGGAAAACAATAGAGGTATAATATAACTTTTTGGGTTAATATGAAACTTGGTATACACTCATGCGTTAAAAAGGAAGACTTTATATGTAATATATGGCAGTCTTAGCTATACTTAACTACACCACTTCCCAAGTCCGAAGGATAAGTATAGCTTTAAACATTGGGAGTTACTTTTCCATTCAACATAATGGAAAAATAAGATAGTGAATAGTGGAAAATTTAGGAAATTAATGGCCATAAACTGGGGAATAGGATAAACTGTAAATGACATCTTCAGATCATTGCAGATTCATGACCAAGCTCTAATCGACCCTCTTTCGACGATTAAGGAAATGTCAAGCACTAGATGGCCCTAGTATAGTCTAGATTTTTCACTTTTATGGAAAATACCCTTAGGTGATGCTACCTCCTCTACGAATCTGGGTCTACTGCCGAGCTAGCGACCTAATTGCTATGATTTAAGCAGACCCCTCCCTTCGAGTTCTCTCAAAGCCTCCTCTACAGTAACTCCACTCATTTCCACATGCTTTATACCTGTCTCCTCCAGAGCGGTCATCGCATTCGGTCCGAAGGAGCCTGCTACAGCTATTTTGACGCCCTCATTTATCAACTTCTGGACAGCCTTTATCCCGGCCCCGCCTCTAGCCTCGGCCCCAGGATTCTTCTCTATCTTATATTCCCTTATCTCCCCATCCTCTGTATCTACTATGATGAAGTATGCCGCTCTACCAAATCTGTTACTGACTTTAGACATCAGGCCCTCATTTTCCTCACTCGCGAAGGCTATCCTCATATCATCACCTCCCCTTCAAAAACCTTCAGGTTTTAAAATGATAGGTTTATAGGGTTCGGGCTTCTTGGGTCTGAACCTAAGGAACCAGATCATCCAATCATCCAGAATGGAGTTAACTCTATCAGCTATCTCTAGCAGAGCCCTAGAAGCAGGGCTATCGGGGAACACCTCTATTACTGGAGCCATCAGAGCCATGCTCCTAGGTATAGAATCATCGTAAGGTACCTTTCCCAAGAAATCTAGGTTATTTCGCGAAGCAAAGAGCTCTATTTCCTCGCTCAATGTAGGGTTTATATCCCACTTGTTGATGACGATAGCTGCAGGCTGCATGAAGTGCTTGGTAAGCTTATGGACTCTCTTTAGGGCATTAAAGCTTGCAGGGGTTGGTTCTACTACTAAAACAGCCATATTTGCTCCTGCTAAACTAGAAACTACCTGGCATCCTATGCCTGCTGCTGAGTCTACCACTATAACTGTGTCCTTATCAGCCAACTCTCTAGCTTTCGTCTTCTCCTCAGTTACTAGCTTCCCAGAATTTGGTCTTCCGGGGTTCAATCGGGCTGAAATTAAGGGAAAACCATATTTGGTCTTAGTAGTTCTGAGAACTCCTGAAACAGCCTGCTCTCTCACTATTGCACCCTCTACCGGGCAGACTAGCGAGCACGTTAGGCATCCCTCGCATATAATGGAATTTACCTTGAATCCTTCCTCATCCATGTAAATAGCCTTATAAGGACATACTCTTTGGCACTCCCCACATTGGATACACTTCTCTTGGATGATCTTGGCTACCATGGATTCCTTGTATGGTTCCTCCCACTCCCATCTCTCCAATCCCATTATTAGATGCATGTTGGGTGCATCGGCATCTGCATCTACAGCTATAACGTCTCTTCCCCTCTTAGCTAAGGTTATCACTATTGCAGCAGATAGAGTCGACTTACCTACGCCACCTTTCCCACTAGCTATAGCTATTTCCATCATCCCAATACCTCCATCAACTTAGAAACCAAATCACGGAAGATCTCGGCCTCCTTGGAATGATATTTGCTCAACACAATAGGAACCCCCCTGACATAAGACTCGACTACATCCCTTGAGTATGGTATTCTAGCCACTATCTCGGAACCATACTCCTTAACCACTTTCTCGTGCCGGTCTTCTGGCCCTAACCCAGCTCTATTCATTACTACCCACGTTTCTATATTCATTGACTGGGTGAGCTGTAATATCAGCTCTAAATCGTGTAAGCCAAGGGGAGTAGGCTCTGTCACAGCTATTACCAATCTTGAGCCATCTATAGCTGTAGCTACACTATTACTCGTGCCTGCTGATGTATCAACGAGGTGAATCTCCGCTCTTGTAGATAAGGCTCTCTCTTTAGCAGCCAGTACAGCTGGGGGTGTGTGTTCCTCCCCTTCCCTCAGCATACCTGTAATTAACCTAAACCCATCTCCGAGCTTCACCTCTGTATCGTAGGTATAGCCTATGGTCCTTTTGCCCTCAACTATGGCGTTGGTGGGGCAGGCGAAGAGACAGGCCCTACAACCACTGCATAACCTAGGAATTACGTATGGTAAACCATCAGGGCTTATTAGCATGGCCCCGGTATCGCACACCTTGCCACAAATCCCACACTTCGTACATTTATCATAATCTACGAACGGTAGCATGATATTCACAGGCTCTTCATTTTCCAGTTCTACACCCAGTAATATGTGATCATTTGGATCTTCCACATCGAGATCTGCTAGTACTAGGTCATAGCCCCTCGATAATAGGACTGCTAGGTTCACGGCTACTGTAGACTTTCCAGTTCCACCCTTACCTCCTGAAACCGAGACGATCATCCTTTCACCTTCCATACCGGGGATCCTCGATCACTAATTTGTTCAGTTCCCTGTCACTCAAGCCCTTAGTCTCAGCTATGATCTCCTCCAACAAACTTGCTACATCTGGAGGCAGTTCTGGAGGTCCACATAAATATCGAAGGCACTTTTCCTCCTCTACTTTCTCTAAACATCCTCTGTTTTGGAGGTACTCTATTACCTCAGCCAGCCCCTCCATATAGAAGCCGAAGCTCTCCTTAACGTACGTTAGATCTGTTAATCTATGCCCCAACCTTTCTTCTGCTCTCCATTCTGCAAGCAGTAATATCCTAGATACCCTAAAGGGATGTGCGCAGTTCAAGGCATTGAATATGTAGGAAATAACATCTAAACTACTGGTCATCGGCCTCCCCTCTTTTTCAGCCACTCTCCAACGAAATCGTAACCATATACTTCCTTCAACTTCTCTCTCCCCTCTGGAGTGACTTTATCCGGCGTCCAAAGTGGGTCCCAGACTAGATTGATATGTACCTTTTTCTCAATACCTATCTCATCGAGAATAGCTGCCTCTACCATTTTTAATACCATTTCAGCAACCGGGCAGCCAGGAGACGTTAGCGTCATATCTAGCTCCACATTCCCCCTCTCATCTACATCTATTCTGTAGATGAGGCCTAGATCATAGACATTAACTGGAATCTCTGGATCATAAACGTTCTTTAGAGCCTTAATTACCCTCTGCTTTATTTCTGCCGATTCGTCCCCTTCTCCAGTCATGGGCACACCTTTCAGTTAATCTAATTTTGTTAAAAGCTTTTAAATTTTTTATGTGAAAGCCTTTCCACATGAGCCAGTTCACTCTGTTCGACTGGGCTGGTGAGTAAAACCTTTTTAGAGCATGCTCTCATAAGATAACGGTAGACATGTCGGGATTGGTGGAATTGCTGGATCTAGTAAAATTAGTCGTTAAATGGCTAGGCGTTGTATTCAACTGGCTTGATAATATGATAAAATCGATCTCAGTCCCCTTGTTAGAGAGCATAGGTATCTCAGAGCCCGCATCACACACTATAGTCACAATACTAGAGCTACTGTTAATTCTCACCCTCATAGTCAAGATAGCTGGGATCCTTAGATGGATCTTGCTACTATTCCTCCTGCTGCTCCTCCTTGGGATGTTTTATCCAGCATTAGGTCTCTAGCTCCACCGAAGAGGAAGGACTTATCGACTAGGTGACTTGATAGACTGGTGATCCAATGAATCAGCTTAGTGATGCCTTCAAAGCCCACATCGTACAGCTCATACTTATGGGAAAGGCAGATGAAGCTCTAGAGGAATTGTCAGAGAGATTAGGAGTGGTAAAACCAAAGCTAAAGGTAGGAAGAGTTAAGGGAAAGGGAAAGGCCTTGGGAGTCTATGTCTCAGCTAAGGAGACAATATACGTAAGCGAAGGAAGGCTCCTGAGGGAACCCTTCGTTATACTTCATGAGTTCTACCACCATCTCAGGATGTTTCACGGGAAGCATAGGGGAACGGAGAAGCATGCTAATAAGTTTGCTCTGGATTTCATAAGAGCCTATCTCTCCTACTTGGATAGCAACAGGGTGAATAATACACTTGATTAGCTGGGAAAAGGTACTCTTGCAGAGTTATACATATCAAAGTAGCCGGGGATATTCTGATTAGTACGTTTTTGTTCACATCCTAACTATTAATTGGTATTTTTTTGACAAATCAATTTCAATACTAACCTTTATATTTTGAGCTATTTTAAGTTAACTGGAGTTAATGAGAATGAATTTGAAAGGACAAAGACTCCTTGTAGCGGCATCCTTGTTTATGGCTATGACCATCTTGATCCCCACTCTAATGCCCCTCGCTACTGTTTCTGGTATAAGAGAGGACAGTGTCGACCCTATTATTAAACCATTACCAGCAGATGGGGATAAGGAAGAGGAGAAAAACAAGGAGGAGAGAGAACCGCCATTACCGCCACCTTTCCCGTGTAGCCTCATACTCCAGGGTTTCCCTGAGAGATTCGTTTATGAGGGTAGATTTGAGGATGTACGGGAGGTTTCCGATCTTCTAGATGTCTTTGCTGGAGAGGCAGGTCCTAATACTAGAGCAGCTGTAGTGATGCTAGGTGGTCCTTACA
>JAGGTZ010000194.1 GCA_021158805.1 Thermoproteota archaeon
GAGGTTTATGTGAACGATGCTTTCCAAGCAGCCCATCGAAGCCAGCCCTCACTTGTTGCCTTCCCATACCTAATGCCATCAGCAGCTGGTAGAAATATGCAGAGAATGATAGCCGAGATGTCTGAGATAGATGCGATAAAGGGTAGGAGAATCTTCATCTTAGGAGGTGCCAAGGTCTCGGATAAACTAAAAGTCATGGTACACGCGTTAAGGAATGGAAAAGCCGCAGAAGTACTGACAGGCGGCCTTCTAGGGGCTTTAATGGCATTAGCAGCTGGAAACAAGTTGAATGGTGATCTAAGAAAGTTAAGAGACCTAGATCTACTTCTACCAGCTGCTAGAGAGATATTAAACATGGGAGTCGGTAGGGTATTTTACCCAGTGGACTTCGTGGTTAAGCTGAAAGATGGATCTCTGGAAAATGTGCCTGTGTACGCCGTCCCGGAGGATGCGAAAATAATAGATATAGGCCATGGTACGATTGAGATATATAAGCAAAGGTTAAAGGGTGCGGATCTAGCCGTAGCCAATGGACCGATGGGTATCTTTGAAAGGCCGGAGTCCAGGAAGGGGACTCTGGAGATAGTGAAGGCCATGGAGAAATATGCCAGAGAGTCTGTACTATGCGGGGGACATCTAAGTACCGCTGCCAATATGGTGGGTATAAGGGGTAGCAGGGTTTATACTGCTGGGGGAGCCGTATTATACGGGCTAGCTGGATTACCATTACCAGCCGTTGATGCCCTGAGGGAGAGTCGTAGATGATCAATCTGGGAATTCTGGGGCATAACCCTTACACTTTACTAATTTCTGAAGCTATAGCCAAGCAGCCTGACTTCAATGTCGTTGGTGCGTACAGCCATGAGCCAACCCCTTTCTCAAAGGAGATATCTAGAAGACTGAATATTTTTTGTAGTGAATCTGGACTCCCATTATTTAAGGAGAGAGGTATTAGGGTTGCGGGCCTTCTAGACGATTTCATAGATAGATCAGATGTATTTCTAGAGTATGAAGCTAACACCTTGGCAATGAAGATTTCCTTTGGGAGTGCTGGGTTTAGTGTTACACCTAAGGATGCGATGCGGGAAAGATTATCTCAAGAACTCCCCCTGGAGAAGGTACATCTACGGGAGATATCCGAGGTTATAGCGTGTTGCCCACAGTTTAAGTTATTCAGGATGGAGCTTACCCTTTCGAGGTCGCTCGGTAAGGAAGAGATAGTCGATTCCCTACTTAGCACTCCCCGCATGGGAGCATTATACGGGGGGAATGTGTCCCTCACAGACCTTTGCTTATTCCTAAGCACCTCAGTTAAACCATCTCTTTTCTCGTGTATAGTATTGCTGGACTCTATAGAAATTAAGGAGAGCTCGAAGACATATATCGACTTCCTCTCGCTTGTGGGCAAGCTACTGGTATTACCCGAAGCGATAGATACTATAAGAGAGTCTAACAAAATATATAGGGAGATATCTAAGGGGATCACCGATAAATCTCTAAATATTAGAAGCGGTCTAGTCACCTAACATCCTGAAGAGGTGGTCTCTTGGAAGTGTCTGATGAGACTATACAGAAAACCAGCCCCTTCACCCTTAGATCGATCTTCCTTTCCTTAGTATTCGGGCTATTCATGTTGTTTGCCCAGACCGTAATGGGAAGCGCTGCAGGATATAGATGGACAGGTGAGGCTGCGTTAGTAGTGATAGCAATTTCATATGCCCTTTCCTCCTTAAGTGGCAAGCCCCTGTCTGTTGGTGAGATAGGTGTTATATTTGGATCGGTTGAGGTTATCACGGTATTGTTCATTGGATGGCAGAACATACTGCCATCTTGGGCTATGGCTGGTTTAGCGACTAATTTCCCTCTGAAGGATATATTGCCGGATTTCCTAGTTCCTAAGAATGAGGAGGCCCTTAGAGCCCTTCTATTAGGTGGAAAGATTAGTTGGCATGCATGGTTATTCCCCTTATTTTACGTAATCCTCTTCGCTATAGTCCTATCGATCTTCTCTTACCTTAACGTGATACCGTTTAGGAAATTCTACTTGAATAAGGAGAAGCTGATATTCCCAGTAGCTACTGTAAGCGCCAGCTTCTCAAAGCTGGTCAGAGAAAAGAGCAAGAACCTCAGATGGCTTTGGCTAGGTTTAATCATAGGGTTCTCTATGAGCTTGTTCCAGAAAGGTCACCTCCTTGAGGCCATATGGGAGGGATTCCCATCAGCTGACCTTAGAGTGGACTTTACACCTATGCTACAAAACCTCTTCCCTGGTGGAGCATTTGGCATGGATCAGGGGACACAAATAACCCCCGATCTGTTAGCTTGGGCCTATTTAATACCACTAGAAATACAAGTTTCCACTTGGGTAACCGCCATAGTTGCTTATCTCTTGATACCACCGATCTTAGTTAGGACTGGTCTACTACCGTACGAGGCAGGGAGAGATTTCTCATTTTACGTCTCTAACGCCTCTGTTAATGGGCCCTTACCTTGGTATCATATATCTACTGGGCTTTATCTAGCTGTAGGCGTTATACCAATCATACTGGGCTACAAGTACATAAGAGAAACCTGGAGGAGTTGGGAAGATGAACCTATCTCTAGGAGATGGTTAGTAGTAGGATGGCTGTTAACTTTCATGGCTAGTACCTTGCTAATAGTTGTCCTAGGAGTTAGCCCCCTAATATCATTAGCTATAGTGACATTACAGCTGTTATATTGGCATGGCTACATCTGGACGATCGGTATGGGTAACTGGATAATCCCGGTAGATTTAGGGATAAGAGGGATCATAGACACTATCTTCTTCAGCTCAGGATTATATGGGAGGAGTACCTCTGATGCATTCTTTTCGGGTGCTTCCTCAGCTATGATAACAGATACCGCCTCCGCGCAGCCAACAGCCTCTGCTGAAGGGTTTAGATACTCCCAATCAGTTGGTATGAAGGTTAAAGAGATGTTCAGAGCACAGCTTATGGGACTAGTATTTGGTGCTATCGTTGGGGGAGTTCTACTGCTGATCTCATTTCATATATGGGGAGCGGCCAAGAAACCACTGGAGGTTTCCTCACCTATATATCCTAATATGGGACTTTTAACTGTACTAGGAGATCTAGCAGGCTGGACACCACAGTACTTCTTGGAAGGGCTTGTAATTGGTGCCTTAGTGTTCTTATTGAGAGGAGTTGTTCCTTGGCTTACCATAAGCGCCGTAGGCGTCCTATTTGGTTTATTAATCCCGCAGTACGCCATACTATATATGATATCCAGCTTAATGAGATACCTGACTAAGAGGTACGGGGGTGATGATTTCTTCAAAAGTACATCGATACCATTCGTAGCTGGTTTTGCAATAGGTGGGGTATTAAATGTGATGGGAACCAGTTTGGTGATCTTATTAAAGTCGAGTCCTCTGACGGTGCTCTCTGAACCGATTGGTGTCCTAATAATTTTAATGGTATTATTGCCATCTATCAAGGCCTATTTGTTCTCCTCTGGGGAGGTGGAATCCTCATGACACTAATATTCACGCCGCTGGGCATCAGAGGTATTTTCGGAAGTGGTATGGATGCTGAGGTTGCAATGAAAATCTCCAACCTGTTTGGACATCGCCTAGGAACTGGATCCATAGTCGTAGTTGGTAGGGACACTAGGCCTAGTGGGGAGGTACTAGAACATGCAGTAATTTCTGGGTTAAACTCAGCAGGTGTTGATGTACTTAATGTAGGTATAGCACCTACGCCCACCATAGAGTGGGCCGTTGATAGGTATCAGGCAGATGGTGGAGTCATTATATCTGCAAGTCACAACCCACCCGAGTGGAATGCCCTTAAGTTGATAGGTAAAAGGGGCGTTCTCCTCCATCCTGACGAGATGGAAGAACTCAAGCAGGAGTTCTTTTCAGGAAGGCTTAGGAATGTTCCGTGGTCTGACATCGGAAGGGTTGAGTCGATAGACGTCATTGGGGAATATATAGAGGATTTGCTGAATTTCGTAAATGCTGATAGGATTAGAGAAGCTGAGCTGAAGGCGGTGCTGGATGTAAATGGTGGTGCTGGAGCATACGTGACCCCTTATATATTTGAGGCCTTGGGTGTGAAGGTCAATACCATAAACTCAGCACCGGGTATATTCGTCCGAGGCATGGAGCCCAAACCTGATACATTAGAAGATTTGTCGAAAATAGTCCCTGCCATTGGCTTCGATGTAGGATTTGCTCATGATGCCGATGCAGATAGATTGACAGTAGTAACCGAGATGGGAGATGTAATGACCGAGGATATTTCGCTGGCACTTGTCGTGGATTACATATTGGAGAGGAGGGGAGGAGGCACCCTAGTAGTTAATATAGCCTCATCAAAGATGTTCGATGATATAGCTAGGAAGCGTGGAGCTAAGATCTATAGAACGCCTGTAGGAGAAGCTTATGTAGCTCATAAGATGATAGAATTGAACGCTACTGTTGGGGGAGAAGGTAGCTGCGGTGGAGTTATACTTCCAGAATTTCACCTAGGTAGAGATGGCCCCTTAGCGGCTTCAATAATAATGGAGATAATCTCATCTAAGGGAAGATCCATCAGTGAGATAATATATGAGCTGCCCAAGTACCATATGATCAGGGAGAACTTTAAGATAGAAAGAAGTTGGGATGAAATTAAAGAAGAGCTTTTGTCACTTGCTGAAAGAAGAGGAATGGCGCTAGATTTGACAGATGGCGTAAAAATGTCGGACATGGAGAGCTGGGCCCTCGTTAGGCCATCGAAAACTGAACCCAAGATAAGGGTATTGGTAGAATCGGAGGATATTGAGGTAGCTAGAGAGCTACTATCCGAGATAAGGCGTGTGTTGGTATAGATATCCTCACTTTTTACCTTGGGAGTCCGGTAAGGCTATCTTCCCAGTTAACTTGTCACAAAATCTCTTCCAAGCTGATCCAAGCCCGCTCAGAGATATTATAGCGAAAGACAGCGATGTCAGTGGGGCATCCGGCTCACCTACCAGCAGAGCGGATATAAGACCTATCAAGGAGATAGCAACCCCTGAGATAATTGAGGCCTTGCGATATAGCTTACCCATGTCCTCCTCATTAATTTCCTCTAAAAATACGATTTGCCTAACATATCTATCGGAGAATATGAATAGGAATAGAGCCACCATCATAAACACTATGCTTAACATTGCCCCGAGCTCCTTGTTAACAAATGTGAATCTTGGAGAGATTATCGCTACCAAGAACACAGTCAGAGCCGGGATTACTGCTATCCAGGCGGTATACTCTCGATACCTATCTATGTACTCCTTGGCTGGTTGCATGGTCAGCCCTCACACCGGGATAGTTTACGTTTAGTTTAAAAATGCACACAGTGATGGGACGATAGAGGTAATCGTACCATAAGATAGGGTGATAAGATGCCCGAGAAGGAGCATGTCAACCTGATATTCGTGGGGCATGTCGACCACGGAAAGTCTACGCTGATAGGGAGGATGTTCTTCGATCTACAGCTCGTAGAGGAACTCCCTCCCGAGGAGCAGGCTGCCGATGCTAAGTTCGCATGGCTAGTCGACAGACTTAAGGAGGAACGAGAGAGGGGAATGACGATCGACCTATTCCACACAAAGATCGAGACTCCCCATAAGATGATAACCATAATAGATGCTCCAGGCCATAGGGACTTCGTTAAGAACATGATAACTGGAGCCAGCCAGGCCGACGCTGCTATACTCGTCGTATCAGCTAAGTCAGGCGAGGGGGTACAGGCTCAGACCATAGAGCACGTATTCCTAATAAAGACCCTGGGAGTTAACCAGATAGCAGTAGCTATATCTAAGATGGACGATCCAACTGTGAACTACAGTAAGGAGAGATTCGAGGAAGTTAAATCCCAAGTCGCCGAACTCCTCCGAAAAGTGGGTTACAATCCTGATAAGATAGCCTTCATAGCTTGTAGCGGATTGAAGGGAGATAACGTTGTGAGAAGAAGCGAGAATATGCCTTGGTATAACGGACCTACCCTTTACGAAGTGCTAGATACCTTCACAGCTCCACCTAAGCCAGTAGATAAGCCTCTCAGAATACCCGTTCAGGATGTCTTCTCCATAACTGGTGTAGGCACTGTCATAGTCGGGAGGGTTGAGACTGGAGTAATTAAACCAGGCGATCAGATAGTAATTGAGCCAATAGGTAAAACCGCAGAAGTTAAGAGCATAGAGATGCACCATGAGAAGTTAGATAAGGCTGAGCCCGGAGATAACATCGGTATAAACATAAAGGGAGTGGAGAAGAAGGAGATAAAGAGGGGAGACGTTGTAGGGCATCCCAATAACCCGCCCACAGTAGCTAAGGAGTTCACTGCACAGATAGTAGTCCTACAGCACCCGACTGCTATAGCCCCCGGTTATACGCCTGTGGTGCATGCGCATACCGGTCATATGGCTTGCAAGATGGTCTCCATAGAGAAGAAAATTGATCCAAGAACCGGCCAAGTCATAGAAGAGAATCCGAGTTTCATAAGAAGGGGAGAAGCTGCTATAGTCAAGTTCCAGCCCTTGAAGCCCTTCGTGATAGAGAAGTACAGCGAATTCCCGCCATTAGGTAGGTTCGCCGTCAGGGATATGGGAATCACAGTTGCTGCTGGAATAGTACTCGATGTAGTCCCAATGGAGAGGAAGAAGTAGGTCCCTCTCAATTTTTATTTGAGGGCCTCATAGAGCGGTGGTAAGAGCATGCCTGAGGTATTGAGAATTGAGATGGTAAGCACTAATC
>JAGGTZ010000098.1 GCA_021158805.1 Thermoproteota archaeon
CTCTCGGCCTCCATGGCTGCCTCTATTACGGCCTCAACAGCCTCCTGTCCATCTTCCCTTACAACGACGAGAACGTTAGAGTCGTATACCCTATCATTAGGGGAATATAGGGCTACTATCTTGAGGAGGGAATCTCCAAGTCTCTTGAGTAAGGCGGCCTTAAGCCTCTCAATTAACTCAATCCAATTCCTGTCTGCCTTTAAGTCTACGATGTAAGCTGGCATCCCCTTATTCTCATAGGGAGCCTATAAAACTTTGCCGTTCCATTAGGAGATCTGCCCTGCAATCTTTTTATCGATCCCTCAGCACTCTCAAAGTCCCCAGGCGTGGATCTATTGGGAAGATTATTCAAGTAAAGGGGTTACCATGTTTAGAGAAACTAAAGGAATTGTCGATATCCAAGTAGACATGCCAAGCTAAGAGGAGAATGAGACCTCAGTCCGCCCGTCATTCCTCATTATGTAGGATGAAGGAATTATCATCATCGGCCATTCTATATCCCCAGGATGCCTTTTAATTATTTTACTAGCGAAAAGACCGTTGACGCACTTTTGTCCCACTAATGTCTCAGAAATATTTAATAGCCGTCAGCTCATCCGTCACTTGATGTCTCGCCTCCCCGTCCTGCTCCTACTAGTAATGTTAATGGGGGCCACAGTGATCCCTTCGCTAGCTCAAGCCCTGACAGGCCCAATAGCAATTATCTCAAATCAAATAGATATGCCAACGGCCGAGAGAATGGAGGATGTCCTAGCATCTATGGGTTTCGATGTTTCCATCTATACCCCTTATCAGTTTGATAAGGCCCTAGAGGAGGCTCAATTCGTCATAGTATTGGGTGGACATAAGGCCCCAGGAGGTATTTCAGAGATCTCAGGATATTTCCTTAGCGATAAAGAGAAAGGACTCTTGGAGAAGAGAAACTATGCCTATTACTTCATTAAGAGGGCCTCTAATAGAAAACCTGTAGTCATAGTAGCTGGAAACGACCGATTTGGCACCTATAGAGCTGCTAATACGTTTCTGATAAAGGGCCTCCCTGAGGTTGAGAAATTCCTCTCATATGCAAGTCCCGTTCTAGTGGTTACTTACTTCCCGAGCGGGGGATAAAAATGACCTCCCGCTACAGGGAGGAGCCCCCAAGCCCAGAGATAATTCAGCTTGCTCACCTATATCATGATCTAGTTAAGGGATCACCTATCTCTCCACGAGATATTACTGGATCCCGCAGCGATTCGATCCTCTGGCTACCTAATGAGGGTGTGAGCCTCACAGAGGCAGTACTATTGGCGGGTAAACCAGTAGTTCCTCTCCAAACAGTCCAGATGAAGTTAGAGAGGCAGTTAGGGATTAAGGCAGGGTACCTAATGGATCTCTTGAAGGCTGGTCTAATTTCCCTAATATCGGATACTCCTTCTCAGGACCCCCTGATACCATATTATCTTAAGAGGGTGGTCCTATTCTCTCTCGCTTGGTTCATAACGAATTCAGCCCTCGCGTCAGGATTAACAGCTTTAGAAGAAATTGTCTCCTTCTACCTCCTTAAGATGAGGGAGTATGTAAGGGAGTGGGGCGAGAAGGCGAGGGAGGCATTTTCACTGATGGCCTTGGGGATGGAGCCCCTCCTCAGGGAAATGCTCCATAAGGGCGTTAAATCTGAGCTCTCTACATTAGTCAATCTTATCCTTTATCCAGTAGCTCTAGCAGCAACAATGAAGGCCTTCTTATCACCCCAGCTGGACAAAAGCCTATTATGGCCCTTAATATCGCCGAAAATGGTCGTACATACGGATAAACTTCATGGATACCTACCTATGGTAATCAGGGATAATGAGGAGTTGCTGAGGTTTGCTCAGGATATGCATGAGACTTATAGGGAGATAGGCTTAAGGCTCATCTTGACACTCAGACGACTATCCTTAGGAAGGATGCCCGTTGATCTCGGCTCCCTGCAGGAGCTCTTAGACCAGGTATCAAGTGATTTAATGGACTGGTCTAGGAGAAGGAGGGTTAGATTCCTAGGAGCCAAGGTAAAGAGGAAGGAGATAAGGGTCTATGCATTTTACCCCTCCGCACCGGACATATGGCTCAGCAGACTCCGTGAGTGGGGGCTTCAGAGGATGAGCAGCGGGCCCTCGCCTACAACAGCATACCCATGGCCCTTCAAGGAGAAAGGAGTGGCCTTCCTCTCACTCAGCTTCGGAATCCAGAACTGATATAGCCTCGTGACACCCAAATCCCCTATCATGAATTCTACCTAAGGTATAGAGGATGTCCCTTAACGAATCCTTCGCCTCACCTCTCTCACTAAACTCATCGAACCAGACACCAAGTATTGCCCCCCTAGAATTATCTCTTTCCACCACGATGACTATGTAGGAATCATCTCCTTTTACCAGAAAACCCTCCGCCTCATAGTCGTCCACTCTCTCAGGACCTACGCATACCATATCTATCTTTTCGACTAGTTCGTACCTCTTCAGTCCAGATCACCCAGTTTATCCCTTAGCATAGTTAGGGCCCTTCTTAAGACCCCATCTGACTCCTTGCCCAGCCATCTCGGTCTCCTTATTAGTTCCTCAATCTCCTTAATGTCATTTATCTTCTCGTAGATTCTCAGTCCTAACCTCCCTTGCCTCCTAAGTTCGCAAATGAGGATCTTGTATGTTCCAGAATCCTTAAGTTCGCATGTCACATAGACGCCTTGGGAGATCTCGACCTTCACCATGGCTACCGCCTCTGGGGTTTATCATGTATCGATATAACCCCCTATTATTTAAAGCGAATATCGGGAGCCACTAGCTCCTGCCTATATGGACTAAGTTAAAGGGAATTAGCGGGCTTTGATCTGTTAATTTAGCAAACTGGCCGAATCATGTTATGAATTTAGCACTTTATCCGATTACCACTAGCCAATGTCCACATGGTTAGCCCATTAAAGGACAGGGAAATTCATTAATAGATGGTATTTTAATGAGACTGGGAGAGCATGACGGAAGCGGGCCTTCCCCACATATCTTCGATACTTTACTTGGCCATTGTATCTCTAGTCGCGGTATTCTATAGTAGGATAAAGCCCATTGTCATTCTCCCAGCCCTGATGATCGGTTCCTTGGTGGGGAAGGCCCTAGGACTTGAGATTCCAGTTATATTGACTTCTTTAAGTCCTTTCGCGCTTGCATTACTTGTATTTATAGCTGGAGTGGAGCTAGATGTTGATTTCGTAAAGAGGGAGAAGGAGAGGCTCTTCTTGTTCATTTTCTTTGAAGCGTCCATTATCCTCTCCCTTTACGGTGTTCTCAGAACTGTAATGAGTCATGCAGCGGCACTGACACTAACAGCAATAATGATAGCCTCTAACGAGGCCTTTGCATACGAGTTCGGGAAGAGGGTGGATAGGGAACTCGCAAATTATGGGATAGCAATCTCCATTCTGGAGGATTCTCTAGCGGTATTCCTTGCCTCGGTTGGTTACTTTACCGTCGGACTGGAGGGACTGTCTAGGGATGCCTTCTATAATCTCCTAGTGTGGAGCGTTATTGTGCTCCTAATTTCCATAATACTAGCGAGATGGATAGACAAGCTGATCAAGGGAGCGGAAGAGAACACCAAGCTTCTAATGGTACTCCTCTATCTCATCATCCTAATATCCATATCTGAGTTCCTGAAGCTCCCTGAGGCCCTAGTAATCTTCATCGGAGCCATCGCTATGGCCATTCAAGGCTTAGATAAGCCGGTATTTGAGGTGTTAGAGGGGCTAATGACCCTCGCTCTAATGGGTTTCGTGATGATACTACCATATGATGTGACCGTCGGTACCATGGACCTCTGGAGTACCTTCTGGCTCTATACTAGGGCAGCTGTGATAGGTTTTGCATTAGCCATCTTAGTTTATGTTTTCAGGGCTATGGCTTTGTTTGTAGCTAGCTTTCTAAGTGGGATGGAATTCGTTAGGGGTCTCAGGCTTACACTGGTTCTAGCTAACACCGGGGAGTTCGGTCTACTGGTGCTCGCTACCCTGCTTGCCGAGGGAGTTAAGCTTCCACCTGAACTCTCTTTGGGAGCGATGTTCGCTTACGCCTTTAATCTAACAATCCTCAACGTGCTGACATCTAGGATCGACGGTGTGGTCAATACGATAATGCTCAAGACCCCGAAGCAGCTCATGGATAAGATTCTTAGGATACATCAAGAGATCTCAGAGCTTATAGAAAGCTTAATTGCTGATGTGGAGTTCAAATATTATGTTTACCAGCTCGCCTTCACTATCTCCATAACGTACCTGTTAACCCTCCTGTTCAACCTCAAGATAAGCTTTGAAGTCAATACTGTAGTGCTCCTATTCCTTGTATCCTCTATAATAGCATCGCTATACCTGATATTCCAGAAGGTGACAATTAGTTTGAGGAGGATGACGGGTTTGGGTGTTACTAAAACGTTCAGCCTTATACTGAGGCTATTAATACTCTATGTGACCCTACTCCCGCTAATCAGTATAGTGAGCGAGTTCTATACTCAGGGAATGCACCTCATTTTCTCCAACCCCCTAACATTCATAGTAGTTGTTGTCCTATCGATAGGGTTCATCTCCCTTACTGATAAGATCTTCTCCAAGCTCATGCACCTATCAGCCCCAAGTGAAGAGGAGGGGGTGTGATCCATGAAGATAGTTGTACTTGGTGCTGGTATAATGTCTAGAGCTGCTATTTTTGACCTAGCTGACGATGAAGTAAGCCCGGATGTCAGCGAGATATTTGTCTACGATCTGGATGGAAGGAAGGCTGAGGATGTAGCCAAGAAGGCATCTAAGCTAACGAGTTTTAAGGAGATAAATCACGGAAAGCTAGATGTGAGGGATGTAGATAGCACTGCTGAGGTATTGAGCGACGCTGATGTGGTGATAAACGGGGTGATCTACTACTATATTCCTCAAGTGATGGAAGCTGCCCTAAAGGCAGGCGCCAATTATCTAGACCTGGGGAGCGATGTAGAGACCTTAGTCAGGCAGCAAAAGATGGATCCTGAATTTAGGGATAAAGGGCTAGTGGCGATCCCTGGAATGGGAGGAAGCCCCGGTCTGATAAATATAGAGGCGAAGTACGCCGTAGAGAGAATGGATTATGTGGAGAAGTTGTATCTGAGAGAGGGATGGATCGACTTTAACGACTATGACTCTTTAGGAATTCCTCTACCTGTTCCATATTCTTTAGATACGATAATGGACGAGTTTGAGGATCCAGTGGAGGTATGGGAGGAGGGTCGTCTTAGGTACATTCCACCCTTCTCAGGCAGGGAAGAGATGGAATTCCCACCTCCTGTTGGAAAGGTAGAGCTTTACTATGTTGAACATCCTGAGGTCTATACCTTGGGCGAGACCTTCAAGCATAAGGGACTTAAATTCGTGGATTATAAGCTCTCATTCCCCAGAGATCTCTACATAAAGTACAAACTCCTGAAAGATCTGGGCCTCTCCTCCACAGAGCCCCTAGACATAATGGGAGTTGATGTGGTCCCGAGGGATGTGATAAAGTTTCTCGTTGAAAAAACGCTACAAAAGAGAGAGATCCCTCCAAATGATTATGATATCATGAGGGTAATAGCGCTGGGCCGAAAAGACGGTAAAAAGGCTAAGCTAGTGGTAGACATATTCATAGAGTGGAGTAAAAAGTGGAATGTTAGTGCTCAGGCTCTCCTAGTTGGGAGCCCTGCCTCCATAGCCGCTCAGTGGACCGCTAAGGGTATCATAGCTGAACCAGGCGTTCACAATCCTGAGGAGGTTATAGAGCCAATTCCTTTCTTCAACGAGTTGAAGTTAAGGGGGATGAAGTTTAGGGAGAGTTTAGAGGTCTTCGTTTAGCTTGGAGGGAAGGGTAAGTTTGATTCCAACAGTAAGGAAAGTAGTTTAATGGTCTCCTCTATGTCCCCTATTTTCGCTAAGCTCGATGGTGTATGTATATACCTAGAGGGAACCGATATTATCCCGACGGGAGCCCCTTTACCCCTAATGCTTATCTCAGCTGCATCTGTACCACTAGTAGGGGAGAGTTGGAGCTGGTATTTGATCTTATTCTCCTCAGCTATGTTTATCATGTATTCAAGGAGTTTCTCCTGAACGATTACGGTCCTATCCATTACCCTTATGGCTGGACCCCTTCCTAGCTCTGTAACATGCTTATGCGGCGGGACATTCGGAACATCAGAGGCTATTGTTCCCTCTAGAACGAAAGCTAAGTCCGGCTGTACTCTGTTAGTGGCTACAGTAGCCCCCTTCATTCCCCTCTCCTCCTGAGAGGTGAAGACCCCGTATATCGTTACAGCTGGCTTCACGGCCTTGAGTACCTCTATCAGCACGAGGCACCCAAGCCTATCATCGAAGGCCTTCCCTATTACGGTCCCAGTCTCCTCCTGATATATGAAGGGGACATCGAACGTTATAACAGTCCCAGGTCTTATCCCCATTGAGGAAACCTGCTCCCTGCTTTCTGCTCCTATGTCAACATAGAGATCATCCATCGTTAGCTTCTCATCCTTGGAGACATGTACGGGCAGGGTACCAATTACTCCGCGCATCTTCTTCTTACCATGAACCAAGACTCTCTGTGCGAGGAGTTGAGTTGGATTTAGACCTCCCAAGTTAGTTACCCTGAGAAAGCCATTTTCCTCTATATACCTCGTCATCAGAGCAACCTCGTCCATATGAGCTGCTATCATGACTTTTTTCTCACTACTCCCTCTCTTCACTGCATAGAGGTTTCCAAATGGATCCGTAAAGGCCTCGTCCACGTAAGCAGCTATTTCCCTCTCTATGAGGCTTCTTACCTCATCCTCCCTGCCAGGAGGTCCGGGAGCAATTGAAAGCTCCCTTAGAAGATCTAACCATCTCATGGGAATCACCTTCACAGGGTAGAGACGAGTTTACCACCATCCACTGGGATGATAGCTCCGCTTACATAGCTAGCTCTCTCACTAGATAAGAAGGCCACTACATCTCCTATCTCCTCGGGCCTACCCATCCTCCTCAGTGGTATCTCCTTTACAGCGATCTTTTCCATTTCTTCTACGCTAATCCCCCTCTCTTTAGCTCTAGTAACTAGTAATTCCATCTGCCTTTCAGTTTTTATGGATCCAGGCATTACTGCATTAACGTTAACCTCAGGCGCTAGTTCTCGTGAGAGAACTTTGACCAGTCCCGCCAAGCCCATCCTCACAGATGTAGAAAGGGGTATATTCACATTCACCTCTTTAATAGCGACTGAGGTCACGAAGGTTATTCGACCCCACCCCCTCTCCTTCATCTCCAAGCCAAAGAGCTTAGATAGCCTCATAGCACTCATTATGAGGAGATTAAAGGCATTAAGCCAATCTTCATCACTGAGCTCGAAGAACCTGGCTATTCTAGGACCCCCATAACTCACCACTAGTATATCGGGACCTCCCAGCTCCTTCGCCCTAGCAAGCAGGTTTTCAATATCTTCTGCTCTCGTTACATCTGCCCTCTCCCAGTGTACCTCCCCAAGGGTTGAGAGCTCTTCTGCAGCCTCCTTTAGATTTTCCTCGTTCCTCGAGGCTATAAGGACCCTAGCCCCCTCAGATAGGAGGGATCTAGCGCATGCCTTCCCTATCCCTCTACTCCCACCTGTTACAACAGCGAGCTTATCCCTCAGACCCAAGTCCATATTCTTGTCTAACAGGGAGTGAAATAAAACCTTCACACCTTCTTCGGCCTAAATAATCTGTAGCAGAATACCATGCTGAGGAATATTAGGGCAGCCACTATCAGGAAGAATTTTAGGTTAGCTGAGGAGTACTCTCCCACGAGGATACCGTAGTTGTATATCTTTACGGTATAGTAAGGGCCAAATCCAGTGTCTACCTTCACCGTACCCCTTAGGGGGAGTAATCTACCTTCATACTCTATTGAGAAGTTCCCCTCCCCATCAACTTCGATCTCGCCATCCATTCCTAGATTCACAACTAGAGGGTACGTCCTCACGGATATTGATACATTCTGCCCGAGCGAGTCCTTGAGGATAACTAAATGCTCTCCAAGACCCTTTGTCCTGATGAACGTGATCCTACCTACCTCTACTTCCTTACTTTCACCGTCTACGATAGCCCTAAGCCTCCCCTTGACCCAGTAAGGGAGTGACCATTTTATCAATAAGCCTCCGCTAACCCCCTTCACCTCAGCTCGAGACCAGTCGGCAAGGACATGGACAGCCCCATCTCCCGTTCTAACTAATATTATCCCTTCCCTAGCCACAACATCGTATCCCTTCACAGGGATCTCCTGTATTACCTTTCCAGTAGAGGAATTCAGGATGGAGAGCTTCATGTTACTAGTTAGCACGTAGAGATGGCCGGAATCGCTATACAACTTTCCCAGCGCACAACAACCACAGAGATCTTCCATCCATTTAAGGATGCCCCTTTCATCAAATGTGTAAACGTTACAGCCCTTCATGTACACATGGACTAGGTCCTTCTCCACCTCTACATCAAGTAGGTGCGTCCTAATTTCCTTAGCCCACTTAATACCCGACAGATCTAGGAGGGCTACTTTGTTATATCCTAGGATGGATAGGCTACTGCCATCCTCGGACCAGCTTAGCTCTCGTACTGGGAACTTAATCCTCAACACCTCAGAGCCGTTTTTGATTATCTTTAAGAACCCATCCTCATAGACTGCAATTAGATCCCTGCTATAGGGGTAAAAGGTACATTTATCGCATTTAGCTATCTCCTTTAAACCTTTAGAGAATTCCTTAAGGCTATTTCCAGCTTGGATGAATACCTCATTGGATTGTATGAGTCGGGAATTCTCTTCATATGTCAGGTAGGTAATGGAGCCGTTATAGATACCGACTCCCCTGTCATCTAGGAAGATAATGACTTCCTTCCCTAGAGCCACTGATCTTGCTTCGAGAGGTACCGTTTGAACTAATAGATATGGTTGGGCGCTCACTCCAATCTGTCCTACCAGTAATAGCGCCATCATGAACACTATTCCTCTCATCAGATCGCTTCTCCCGTGGAACACTAATTAACAACTGCCCTTACTTGAATCATTGTCAAAAGCATGTGAAAAGCTATAAAGGAGTTAACCCGTTAGTGGTTCGATGAAGTTAAATATTGTTCCTCTACTGATACTGCTACTATTACCAACGGTAACGGTCTATTCAGCTGAGGAAAGAGCGCCTAAGGTTGCCTTACTCAGTAACCAAGCCGATATGAAGACTGCCCAGTTCATAGGACAGCTATTCAATCAGTCTAATGTTGAGTACACGATACTACCTCCTGACTCGTTTGAGGATGCTTTAAGGCAGTATGAAGTGCTTATACTGCTAGGAGGACCGAGGGCCTATGATGGGATGGGCAACATAACCTCCAACTACATACCTCCTAAGAACGCGACAACCCTAATAAACGAGCCCAGGACATTCATAGTCTCGATATATGAGGGAAATAGGGAGATAATAGTCCTAGCTGGCCATACGAGGGTTGAAACTTTCGAGGCAGTTCCGTATTTCTTCAAAGACCTAATTAGAGTCACTAAACTATGGAGATGGGTCGGCTATCCGGTGGATTTCGATGAGAACTCTTCTGCTATATACTATGTACAGGAGTACTTCTATAACAAGGAGAAAGGGGAGTTCAAGAAGGGGAAAATAAGAAATGTTGTTACTCAAGTTAACGGTGTCGTATCCGTCAACGGCACAGATCTCTACAATGTAACTACAACTGACTCCTATATATACTTGGGAGTGAACTATACGACATTCACTGAACTATTACTGGACGATCTTGGGAGACCTTACTCATGTGAGATGAAGAGATTTGTAGAAGACCGCCTGAACTCGACGGTGAACTGCCTCGAATATCGGAGAGCACAAGGCTACGTATTTGTTGCCATTAGGATGGAGGCAACTAACGATAGGGTCTATTGGAAGATAGAGAACAGGAGACTTAGAAGGACTTTGATATATCCTATTGGAACGAGGAACATAAAGGCGGACATGGTACTCAGGTACTTATTCAAATATCCGAGCTGGGAGTTGCAGGATGAGTTCGATATACGGTACATTAATCCAACAATTCCATTCGGTGGACTAGTAATGAGGATACATAACATTATCATAGATGGGGATATAATAACAAAGGAAAAGATGGAACTAGTTTCCTTCAGGGGTAAGGGGTGATTATGGAAGCTAAGGTCTTGTCATCCAAGATCTCAGATTACATATGCCTCACAAAGCCTAAACAGACGTTTCTCCTCCTGCTTACCTCCCTCTTCACCTATGTGGGAGCTGGAGGAACGGACCTACATACGCTGGTAACTCTTACGGCTGCGATGGTACTGTCCATCTCAGGTACTACGGCAGTTAATATGGCTTTAGATGCTGATATCGATTCCCTAATGAACCGAACGAGGAGGAGACCTGTTCCAGCGGGTAGGGTCTCTAGGGAAGAGGCTTTATCATTCGGAGTTGTATTATTTCTTTTAGGCGTAGCTCTGGCTTACTTCATTAATGTACCAACTGCTTTTGCCACCTCGCTAGGGGTGATCTTCGACCTCATTGTGTACACGCTATGGACTAAGAGGAGGACAGCCCTCTCCATAATATTTGGTGGAGTAGCTGGAGCTGCTCCCTCCTTAGCCGGTTGGACAGCCGTGAGAGGTGCCATAGAACTACCAGCCATTATGATAATGATAATCACGATAACTTGGATCCCAGCACACATATGGTATATCGCAATCTACCACCTAGAGGACTATAGGGCTGCCGGGGTACCCATGCTTCCCGTGGTCCTTGGGGTTGAGAAGACCGCCAAAGCCATAATAGTCTCAGTGATCATAATGGTATCAATAGAACTCGCCCTATTCCTAACTGGGACATTTGGGCTAGTCTTCCTAATAGTAGCTCTACCATCCAGCCTCTTACTGCTCTATAGATCCATCTTGTACGCTAAGAATCCGACAATCAAGGAGGCCAGAAGGATGTATAAGACAGCTAGTCCCGTCGAAGGGATGGCATTCCTAGGAATCGCGTTAGACGGTCTGCTGAGGACCCTCCTATAGGAAAGATTATTAAACATGATTGATCGGTTAGGACAATGAGTTCTAAGGTGCTGGTAAGGGGAGAGTTAGTATTCGGGAGTGAACAGGAATTAAAGAAGCTCCTCTCAACTTTAGGAGCTCTAGATAAATTAGAAGAGTTATTAGAGGGAGGTCCAAAGGATTTAAAGTTGAATGGGCTGAAGATAACTGAGGTTGCTGTGAGAGATGGAAGATACCACCTAAAATTTGAAGGTGATGTAAATTGGCCATCATCTGCAGCCCCAAAGGACATGAATTACTTAGACTGGCTGAAAAGTCAGCTTTTAGGTCTTGTCTGGGATGTTGAGGAGCTAAAGAGTTTAGAGATCCATAGAGGAAGCGAAAATCTCAAATTTGCTTTCTACGAGGATGAAGAACTGAAATTGAAGAAAGAGGAGTACAATAGATGGTGGATGGAATCTGCTAGTAACATCACGGGTCTCTTCTAGCTGAATGTCATTAGTGGGAGGCTCTCTTCGGTGTTTTCTTAAGCGGAAACCGTCTCAACCATATGTTTTTATATTTACGGTTAGCCCGAATAGGTGGAATGGTTGCGTTCGATGAGAGATTAAGGGACCCTGTTACCGGACTCCCACTGGAGCTTTTTTCATGGGAGGAGGTTGAAAAGGAACTTAGGCCGGTAAGGATCAGAACGGAAAGGAGGAGGGGAAGGGACGTTACTATCATAGAAAACCTACCCTTTTCGAGAGACACTATGAAGTCCTTTCTAAAAGAGATTAAGCGGA
>JAGGTZ010000070.1 GCA_021158805.1 Thermoproteota archaeon
AATAAAGTAGTGGTCGGAATGATGATAATCAGTTCTCTGACCGGTGCACTCTTAATGGCAATTTTAGGAATAGTCCAAGCCCATTATAGAGACCTAGGATATGAAGCATCTATCTATGGGTACTTCACCATGTTATTCGCCTTTACTGGTATGATCTCTAGGTATTTGGCTGGCAGGCTATCCCTAAGAGTCAGGCCCATGAATATAGTGATAGGTGGTCACCTAATCACTCTTGCATCTATAGCTCTCCTCCATATGATGTATAAAGCTCCCGAGAGTTTCTTCTTCGCCTCCCTGTTTGGTTTTGGTTTAGGACTCTCGCTACCACCCCAACAACTCATAACACTTTCTTCCGTTCCTGATGGTGCTAAGAACAGGGCAATGTCCTTTTACTCTATGGGAACCGATGCAGGCATGTTTATAGGACCTCTTGCTCTAGGCTACCTCGTATCGCTTTATGGATATGTCACCGCCTACATATACCTTACAATAGTCCCTATTCTAGCAATAATACTAGATATACTGATTCTCTGGGTTCTAAGGTGTGAGAAGGTACTAGCTAAGCCCTGAAGATCCCAGTGATGAGGTCTTAGCAATTGTTTTCTACAGTCGCTCAGGCAAAACTTAAGTTCCGTTCCTTACACAGAGCAGTATGTCCATAAGGGTAGCTCTACCTGTGCATGACCACAAAGGCCTTGATGATCATATATTCGAGCATTTTGGCCATGCTCCCGCCTTTTTAATAATCAATGTATCTGAAGGAAAGATAATAGACCTGAAGACCGTTGATAACGCGTATATGGACGGACATGCCCCTGGGGCAGTACCATCATTTCTAGCAGAGCTCGGAGTAAACGTACTGATCTGTAGAGAGGTTGGGAGAAGGGCCCTCTTATTCTTTGAGCAGCTAGGGATCGAAGTAGTAAGGGGTGCGGGTGGGAGAGTCCGTGATGTTATTGAGGAATATCTATCAGGGAGGCTTAAATCTAGAGACTATGAGCCAAGTAGGAAGTGGCATGAAGAGCATTCCTAGGGTCCTCCTAAGGTTGGGAAGAGATTTAACATGTTCTCATTAGAGAAGTTAAGGAACCGTTTCCATGTATTCGACCTCCAGAGTGTAACCTTTTATATTTGTAGTACTGTGCAACCCCTAAGAGGGCCATAGGGAGGTAATATGGCCCTTCATGGTGAGATGGATGGCCAATATTAGGCTTTTCTTCTCGGTAGATGTACATGGAAATACCGAGCTATGGAATAAGTGGATGAATGCTGCCGAGAAGTATAAAACTAATGTTATAATTTTGGCTGGAGATCTGACGGGTAAGGCCATTATACCTATTTTCGACATGAAAGATCATTATGAGGCAGAAATAAGGGGTAAGAAGAGAGTAGCAAGGGGAAAAGAGGAGTTAGAAGATTTGAAGAGGTTTATAGAGGGCTATGGATATTACTACGTGGTATTAACACCGGAAGAGGCAGATGAGCTTGCAAAGGACGAGGCAAAGGTTGATGCCCTATTTAAGCAGCTTATATCGGAGAGAATGAGGAAATGGCTTGATATCCTCATCCAGAAGGTAGACCTCAGCAGTACGATGGCGATAGTTATGCCAGGGAATGACGATGAGTTTTACATAGACGATATAATAAGAGAATATGAGGATCGTGGTATCCTATATCCACTAGATAAGGTTATAGAGCTCGAGCATGGTTATCAGGTGGTAAGCCTCGACTACGTTAATCCAACTCCTTGGAGTACCCCTCGAGAGGTTCCCGATAAGAAGCTAGCTAAGATCATCCAAGAAAAGATGGAGATGGTTACTGGAGATCGCTCCAAGGTGATATTTAACTTCCATCCACCCCCGTACAACACGAAGATAGATCTCGCTCCCAAATTAGACAAGAACTTAAGGCCCGTATACATAGGAGGAGCGCCTGAAATGGTGCATGTCGGTTCCACATCAGTTCGTAAGGCGATAGAGGAGCATCAACCCATACTCGGACTCCATGGGCATATACATGAGAGCTCTGGGGTGGACAAAATCGGGAATACTTTGGTAATGAATCCCGGGAGCGAGTACTCAGAGGGTGTTCTAAGGGCATACCTTATTGAACTGGATCAGGATGGTATAGTAGATTGGTGGAGGATTGAAGGGTAGGGATTCGGAATGGATAGAGAGGGAATACATTTCGTTGAGGTTAAGGCTGAGGACTTCGTCGAGGAGTGTAAGAATATAGTGAGGAAGTTACAGGAGAAGGGCGTGATAGCTAGGATCTTAGGGGCTCTAGCAGTCTACATACATGTAGAGAAATGCGATAGGTGTAAGGAAGTACTGAAGACGAGGTTCGGAGAGGGTAAACCCATGTTCACCGATTTGGATCTAATAGCCTATAGGAAGCAGTCAAAGAACATAAAGAAAGCACTAGAGGAGCTTGGATTCGTGCCAGATAAGATGATAAATGCCCTATTCGGGAACAAGAGGCTCATTTACCATCATCCAGAGGGTAAGTATCATATCGATGTATTCTTCGACAAGCTGGAATTTAGCCATGATGTTCCTTTTGGAGAGAAACCTGGTGAGGGGAGACTCGAACTATTCGAGTATGCTATATCTCCCACTGATGTCGTCCTCGAGAAGCTTCAAATTCACTATATAAATCCTAAGGACCTCGTGGATCTGATAGTGCTTTTCATAAGTCATGAAATAGATGAGACAGAGGGTGAGGGAAAGATAAACGCTAAGTACATCGCTAAGCTACTATCGGATGACTGGGGGTTCTGGTATGACGCTGTAGATAACCTGAAGAAGGTAAAGGAGTATGCAGACCAGATGGTTCAGGAAGGGAGACTAACAGACAAGGAGAGAGATGAAGTACACAGGAAGGTAGATAAGCTCCTAGAGATAATTGAGAACGAACCAAAGACTAAGAAATGGGAGAAGAGAGCAAAGAAAGGGACCAAGAAGAAATGGTGGAGGGATGTAGAGGAAGTAGTTAGATAGCTCTGATCAATATCTACCCCTCTATTTGAGCAGGTCTCCTTTTAGATATAAAAGAAAAAGGAGGGAGAGGAGAGGTCCCCTATAGCATAACTACTCAAGAAAGTCGTCTATCTTTACCAGTTCTTTTGGTAGTTTAGCCCTAACACCTAACAGCGGATCCACAACTTGATTTATCTTGAGCTCAAGGACAAGGCTACCTAACATATATGCTTCCTCGAAGGAGATTCCTCTGGACTTCATAAGAGCTTTTACTCCAGCTTCTGCAGCGTTTTTCGAGGCTTCATCTAGGTCCTTACCGGCTGCAATTACCTGAAAGCTATCTAAAGTCTCTAAGATAGGCCAAGCTGGTTGCTTGCCCTTAATGAGGTCTACTTTCACGAGAACCTCGCCGGGAGTTTCTATCGCCGAGACGCAGAGCTCTCCATCTGCCTGTACAGCGTGTAAGTCCCCTAAGGCCAATAACGCACCTCTCGTGAAGACCGGGAGGTAAAGCCTAGTGCCCACTCCAAGTTCGCTTACATCCATGTTGCCGCCATGCCTTCCTGGGTTACCTGTGGGTATTTCGCCTTCCTCGGGAGCTACCCCTATCGTCCCTATCATCGGTTTTTGTGGTATTCTAAGGTCACCGAAGTATATGAAGCTGCGATCTATCCTAACTACTTTAGCCTTCGGGTTAAAATCAAGATGTGAAAGCCCACCGTATCCCGGTATTACAGCGATAGCCCCCCTATCCTGCAATTTTATATCTAAGATATATACTACCAGAGTATCTCCCTTCTCGGCACCTTCGATATATACGGGACCGGTAGCTCCATCTACTCTAGACCAATCGAGCTTATCTGGAGGAGTTTCCTCCCCCTTAACCTGACCTCCAAATGCATCTTCCGTCTCGAAGAGGATGAACTCCCCTGGATGGACCTTCTCCGCTGGCTCGTGGCTTGGGCTGAATGTATAAATGACTTTATCCTTGGATATCCTCTTCATAGAGATCTCCTCCTAGAAATAAGAGAAAAAGATGTTTAGGTAGGAGGCAGCTGTGAATAGACCATAGATGGCTCTATTCCCTTCTTCTTCATCCTGTAGACTCCTACGAGGTATATTATTATCCCAACGACTATCACGGTTACCATCGCTGTGACCGAGATGTCGTTTATCGCCCCATAGTTCGGATCCACTATCCAGTAGTAGTTAGCTACTAAGTTCACTATTAGAGCCAAAGCTCCAATTATCGTTATTACTGGCACTCCTCCCACTTTCCAGTTTATGTTAGACCTCTCAAACAGGTCCTTCCTAGTGTATGGGAACAGCATCCCTGCAAGCGACATTATCATCACTGAGAACGAGAGCGCCATTATGCTCGATATCATCTGGAGCTCTGGCACGAAGATTATGAGGAACAGGAATACCTCTCCTATCAGGAAGACGGACAGTAGTGCATAGATAGGTGAGGAGAACCTTTCATCTACCTCTGCAAGCTTCTCAGGAACTAACCTGTCGAAAGCCCAGGCGAAGAGCAGCCTACTGTCGTTAAGCAGGTTCTGGGCCATGTACATCCATCCGAGGAATAGGAAGCCCAGGTTAGCCCACAAGTTAAGGATTGGGTTCTCTATCAAGAGGAATGCCAACGTGTTAAAGTATGGTTGTATAGGTATCGTGAGGTTCTCCGGTGGGTTGTAGAAGAGGTAGGCGAATGCGGATAAGAACTCAAGGCCTGTAGCTTTCTCCAGCAAGAATGCAAGTAGCACTGTGAGGCCTCCTATGAAAGCCAGACCACCTAACCCACCGAATAGCTGAGACTTCTTTACCTCAGAGATCTCTCCTGCTATGAAGATCGTACCCATGGTCCACGGGACTGCTGCATATGCGGCGGGCATTACCTTGACTAAGTGCTCCAGCGTATATCCATAGACTCTTTCAGTACTCCATCCAAGCTCCTTCGCCGCATTAATGACCGCATTGTATGTATCGGGAACCCCGCTATAGGGAGCCAGCAGGGCATTTATCTTCGCTGCGTAAGTCGAGGGATCGGTGATAGCTAGGTAAATTATGCCGATCAGGACTCCTAGTACACCTACTACGAATGTAGCTAGCTGAATCTTGATGAACCTCCTGAGACCGAACATGGTCATCAGGAGGAAGATTATCATGATTATCGTACCAACTATGAGCGACGGAATTGGATTGGCGAGGGCCTCACCAATGGAGACTAGGGCTGGGTTCCTAGATATGAGCCCTAGCGTTAGGAACATTGTTGACAGTGCTACCGATGAGAACGTATACCCACCGAATGCGAACCAGAATGCAAGCCATATGAACCAGTTCCAGCTCGATATGAATCCTAATAGCGGATGTAACGTCCTGCTAATTATAACATAATCTCCACCACTTCTGGGCATTGCTGCGCCCATAAGCGCGTAAACTGCAACTTGGAACGCGAACAATACGGCGGACAGGAGTAATCCCGGTACCAGCGCCTCCGCTGGTACAACATAGAGCGCTATCAAATATACGAATACCAGGGCTGTGAAGTAGGCTGTGAAGTATACGTTGTAGATGAAGCTGTCTTTAGGATATACTTCTCTTACCAAACCAGAGGATTTCCTAACGAAAATAGAGGGCCTCTTCTCACTCAAGAGGGCCACCCTTAGTTGTGTCTCAAAGTAGGTATTAATATAAATTTTACTAAACTTTATGTAGCGTAACGCTAGCTCTCCTCAAGAGCTCAATTCCGTCTTAAATTGTACAATTTACAGTGGTTGTATGTGATATAGTTGAATTTCATATTAGCTACTACGCTATTCGCTTCCTAATTGAACCTTTAGCGACGCATACCGTACTATTGGTAAATTAATGTGTAGCTCTAGTCTAACTACTTAATGTTTTACGCTGCGGACTCCCGGCCGGCTTGGTCCCTTAATGAGACAACTATAATGACCAAGGAGGTAGGTAAGGACTACCCTGATGATGTGTCGTATAGGGAAAGCTGCCAAGGTGCTAGATGAGGTTCCTCTGTCTCTAGCAGGTTTAACCAAGCTTCATCAGTGAGCCTGTCACTCATAGGATGTTTGAACTCATAGTAAGTGAGTATAGGACCAACTACCAAGTGATGGCCACCCCTGTATGGAAAGGCCACGACTATCAGATCGAGCTTTCCTACACCCTCTTCGAGTACCAGTCCGCTATTTAAGTCGGTGTGAACATCCGCTATTAATACGGTGGCCTTGGTCCTCTCATCGAGCCCCCTCATGATGTCATCCAACAATTCACCGAATTCGACAGCGAACATTATATCCTCCTCAGCTAGCTCTTCTCCTGATAATTCCTTTATGGAGATCTCTTTAGCCCTCTTGAGAGCCCAAGATAGACTGCCTAGCCTTGCTTCCATATCTTGGTCAAGGTAGCCTAACTTCTTCAGACCCTCAATCGTCTGATTAACTAAGGACTCAAGCCTGGCATAGACTTCAGGTAGCGGTTCTACGAATCCCTTTATCTTAGGTGTAGGGGGAGCAGCCGCTAGTCTAGGTGTGTAGCTTTGCTTTGCATATAGAATAGTGTCATGCCTCAGCTCAGCCCAAGATGCGAGAGCTGAGTGTAATTGCCTGCTCTCCCAGTATGGGGTCCTCATGAATGCCGGGTATTCCTCACCCTTAGAGGTGGTTAGTAGGCGGAGCACATCGAGCCAAGACCAATATAGATTCTTGGACCAGTCTACCTGGGAAAACTCCTCCCTCAGTTTCTCTAGAACCTGCTCATACCTCTCATATTCAGCATCCCCCTCCTCCCTTATGATCTGAAGCGCTCTATCTGATCCTATGACAGCGAACCAGTCAAGTCCCCTTGGAAATACCCTGGCCGGACCTCCATTTGTGTATCCTAATGTGAATGGTCTATTATTACCGACGTATAGGCCCACTGAGGGGGTTATAAGCCTGCCTAAAACGTATGAGTCGGGAACATACCTCTGACCCATCAATCTCATACCGGCGCTCTTATCGAGGCACTCTTCTAGCTTATCCTCTGTAAATGGTGGATATACTACGCATGAACCCGTTCCACCGTATATCTTGGGCTTTCCCCTCTTAGCTAGCTCTGCTCTGAGGGCATTTATCTCATCCTTCACTTTCGTTAGATCGATCTCCTTACCGAATAGCTCCTTCAAAGCCTCTAAGTAGTCGTATGGTGTGAGATCATCTGCTAATCCCACGAAAAAGGATGTAACAGAGTATATCCTTAACCAGAGGTCAGACGCCTTCCCATTATTGTAGGTAGAGCTAGGAAGCTCGGTAGATATTAAAACTGCTTGTAGAGTCGCAATTTTTGAATCAGCCTCACTAACGAATCCCTTCCTCAGCAGAAAAGCCATCCTCCCGTACCACATCATTGCCTTAAAGTACCTCTTCAGCTTCTCACTTTTCGTATAGTGCCCTCTAGGTCTATATTGACTATAGTCTTCCTTATAGTGAAATATGGGGCTCTTCCTCATCCCTCCATGTTCCTCAATGAGTTTTACTTCCTCATTAACCAGTTTTGATACCTCTGAGGGAGGTTTGAATGAGGGATCCAGTAAGGAAAGAGCCACTGAAAAGAAAGCTACGTTCCTCCTGGCTGCCTCTCTATATTCCCCGCTCATTGTGTGGAGGTCGTTCAGGCTGGAGTTGAGGAGCGCCTTTGACATGTTAATCAAGTCCTCGTACAGATAGTTTTCCTCTATTTCCGCGAGTATGGAATCGAACTGGACGTGATATGCATGGAGGAAGCTATCTACCGTAACATAGATGGGTATGTCCGCGTTCTTAAGGTACGAGTAGGCCTCGGATAGGTCCTTATACTCGCCCCACTTACGAAAGACAAATCCCCTCTTTAGGAGAGCATCCCTTTGAGAAGGATTGAGTTCCAGTTGTTCCAGCAGTTCCGGGTTTACTAAGTCGCTTAAGCTCAATGGGAGCTTAGACTTCATTTTGGGGGATATCTGAACGCTGGGATGAGTGGGTGCCTGAAAGCCGAATTCGCTGGGCGATGGGAGGTTACCCAATTTC
>JAGGTZ010000181.1 GCA_021158805.1 Thermoproteota archaeon
CTCTATCTCGATTTAGAATTTCTATTTATAGGGACCGAGGTTCCTTTTAGTTCGATAAAACTATTCAGTTTATAAGCTCACACTTAAGGTTAATCCTGTGAGGAAACCTCCAGCCATCATACTTGCGGCAGGAAAGGCATCCAGAATGAAACCTTACTCCTTGGAGATACCTAAGTCTCTCTTCGAACTGGCACCTAACCTGACGGTAATGGATCTTGCAGTGAGGTGGCTGGAGGAAGAAGGTATTAAAGAGATCGTAATAGTCACTAGGCCCAGTCTCGAGAAATTCTTCTCGAAAAGGTATGGGGATAAGGTGAGGGTAGTAACTACAGATATGGAGGATGGTTTTGCTAACCTCTACTCATTCCTCACAGGGGCTAAAGCTGCCAATACAAACGAATTCCTAGTTATAATGTCCGATCATGTCTTCGAGCCAGAGATCCTGAGGAGATTACTCAAAAGTGGGGGGAATAAGGCCTTCACCCTCTGTTTAGACAGAAATCCTCCATGGGATAAAATAGAGGAAGGCCTTAAGGTAGTCTTGGAGGATGGGGAGATAAGGGAGGTAGGTAAAAAGGCATCACCATATTATGGAATAGATACAGGATTGTTCTACTGTACAACAAGAGCTATAGAAATAGCTGAAGAAACTATACACGAGTTAGGGCTAAATGCTACTATAGCCGATGCCCTAAGGCGAGCTATAAGGTATGGGGAGGTCTCATACGTCGAGGTGACTGGCCTCCTCTGGATGGACGTGGATACACCAGAGGAGCTGGAGGAGGCTAGGAAGCTACTTCCAGCACTGCTCAGGAGAAGTCTCATCAAGCCGGGAGATGGTCCTGTTTCTAGGCACATAAACAGACCAATTTCAACTAGGATCTCCGTATTTCTCTTCTTGAGAGGCATATACGTGAGTCCAAACCTAATCTCGATACTGTCCTTCCTTTTGGCATTACTATCTTCAATTTTAATAGTGAGAGGTCTTCTCATAGCAGCAGCCATACTTATCCAACTTTCCTCCATAATTGATGGAGTTGATGGAGAAATAGCAAGGCTTTTTGGTACTGCAAACAGGTTCGGCGGGCTTTTAGACTCCTTACTTGATAGGTATGCTGACCTCCTTATAATAGCTGGTATGGGTTCTAAGATAGTCTTTGAAACCCCCCTCCAGGTAGCCTTATTTGCAGTCGCCGCAGGAAACATATTCATCACGAGCTACGTCTCTCATCTAGCTGGCTGGTCCTCAGATAGAGTGATCAGTCTTAGGTCAGTTAGTCCGGCAAGCAGAGATGTAAGATTACTGATAGCCGCGTTACTCACCGCCTTTAACCTCTTCTGGCCATTTATACTTTACATGGTGGTTGTACCCCTCGCCTTCTCCTTAGTACTACTTGCTGCCTCTAAGATGCCTGAAAATCCCATTAAAGTGGAAAGGAGGAAGCCGGTTCCTCATGTTGAGATTAGACAGAGACCTAGGAGGAAAATAACTGCACTGGAGGCGAATTTAAAGGTACTTCTGGCTAGCTCGATTAAGCTTCTCGTTTTCCTAGTCGTAATAAGGCTAATATATGGTCTAGTGTCGGATTTGGATCCAATTGGCTTGATGGACTTCTCGTTAAGACCTATTACCATACTTAACTTCTTGGAGTTGGTGGTGATAGTATACTTCGGCTATAGGATCATGTTATCCTCGAAGTTCTTTCTAGACCTCCTCTCTAAATGGCTTGTAAGGAAGATGGGAATAGTTACGGAAGTTGCTGTCAAGAGGGCTTTAGCAGATCTACTGTATCTTATAGTGATAGCTCTCCTCATCTGGCTTTTACCCGGTTACCTTGGATCCCTTCCCCTAGGTTCACTTACATCAAAGCTTTCTTTGGTCTTTTTACTGTTCCTTTTCCTGCTGGTTTTCTATGACTTAGCTAAACTCTTCTATAGGAGCTTCAAAGGCTTCTTTGATAGGCAAATAGCGAGAATAGCGGAGAGATTAACATATATCGCTGAAAGCGAGAGATGGAAGGAAGAACAGCCCAGAGAGAAGAGATGATAGATAAACTAGTAAATTCCCCAACTTTTCCAAAGGACTATGGACCTGAAGAGCATCGACTCCTGATTATTATCTGATCCCTTCAGGAGGATCATGAGGGTATACATTTGGCTGAGGTGGTATTAATCGATCTTTATCTCCTCAGCCAGTTCTTAATGAACTAAACGAGGAAAGGGATAAATTGTAATCGTGAGGGCTAGGGTAGATGGACGATAAATTCATTCCAAATGACATTGAAGTTGAAGTAGAGGTAAAGTTAACGAAGGGTGGCAGGGTCTTACTGGATAAGGAAATAGCTCATCTCCTCCTAGCAATCGACAGGACAGGCTCACTCCTTTCAGCCTCAAAGTCCTTAGGAATGCCCTACACCAAGGCATGGAGAAGGATAGCCCGTCTAGAGAGATTTTTAGGATCGCGCGTTATTATCCCATCCCGTGGAGGACGATCTAGAGGAGGGGCCTCATTAACTCCATTAGGGGAGGCTCTCCTCGACTACTATCTCAATGCTGAGAGGCTGCTTGCTAGACCCATCCGACCTCAGCATATCAAGTCGTTCGGGAGGCCTGACTTGGTAATAATAGGGAGTCACGATTTACTCTTGGAAAGGATAATTGATGAAATAAGGAAGTCTCTGATAGTAGAGAGTTACTGGATTGGTTCCTATGGTGGCATATTGTCCCTCATGATGGGAGATTCCGACATTGCAGGCATACACATATTAGATCCACAGACCATAGAGTATAACGTGCCTATAGTGAGGGAATTCCTCCCAAAAGGCGTAGCTCTCTTTAAGGGATACTTAAGAGAGGCTGGGTGGGCGTTCAGAAAGGGAATAGAGCCCTCCATTGAGAAATTATTGGAAGGTAAGCTTAAACTAGCCAATAGGAACAAAGGATCAGGAACGAGGATCCTCTTGGATAACTTACTTCTAAGAAGGATAGAGGAGTTAGGTCTGCCTAGAGATGCGATCTCCAAGATAAAGGGATACGAGGTAGAGTATTATTCTCATAGAGCTGCTTGTAGGGCTGTAGTGGAAGGAAAGTCCGATATTACTGTCTCTATAAGGGCTGTGGCAGAGATGTACGGATTGAAATTTGAACACATCTGTTGGGAGCACTATGACTTTGTAGTAAGGGAAGAGTCCCTTAGCAAAGAGTCTGTAAAGAGATTCCTCGATATTCTGTCTAGTAATGTGAAGGAACTCTGTAGAGATTTTAAGGGTTATGAAATTCCAGAGGATGTCGGTAAGAGGTTAATCTAGATCGGAGAGGATCAGTGCCAGCTCCTTTCAGGACGAATATTTATCACTACGCTATGTTACCATCAGATCTAAATAGAAAAATCATTGTCGGAGGTAGAGAATTTGTCTTTAACAAATACTGGAGGATCATTAGATCAGAAGATCAGATATCCAATTTATCCCATAAATTTCATGCCTCCATGCTCTGCTAGTAGGAGAACACGATCTCTCGACCGTGGAGCGCTCATCTTTAAGATGAAGACCCTCATGTCGATGAAGGGTAACAAAAGATGATGATAGTAGAACTCCTCCAAGAGATTGGATTGTGTGAAAAGAAGTCCTACGAGTCCATCTACGACCTTATGGATTTGACTATAAGAGAAAGAGATAGAAATTCACCCCTTGCCCAAGTAGTCTCACTCTTTTACTCGGGATACATGGAGGAGCAAATGCTAGGCAGTAAAGATGAATTACTTGGGTTAGCTGAGGATGTAAGGCAAATAAAAGAATATTCTATAGATCACTTGAA
>JAGGTZ010000065.1 GCA_021158805.1 Thermoproteota archaeon
CATGATCCTTAACATTCTTGTGATAGTTGCAGACATTCTCGATGTATATTATCCCCTCGTGTGGGGAGGAGAGATCGAGGAGGGATGGTCTTTGGCAGGAGATGCATGGGGGATAGCACCGCATTTGGTACTCGGATTGCTACTTACAGTATTCTATCCAGAAATGAGAGGTATTCTAAGAGAACTCTCCCCTATGAAGTACGGTTTGAACCAAAATAAGGTAAAAGAATGAAAGTAAGGGGGAAGGGTTGTAGATTTAGATGAAATTGAATCTTAGAGGAAGAGAAGTAAAAAATGTAGAGGAAATATTTTAATACTATAGGAATCGCAGTATCTTTCAAACATCTTTTTATATAGAATAGATGATCTCCTAAATTTCGGTTGGAAGAGAATATTGAGACACCTTATTATTTGAGATATTCGGGTAGTAGCGACAATGATGATTATGCGTACTACCAAACTGATCAGCGTGAGCTAAAATGAGGGAATACTTTCTAGATAGGGACTTCTTCGAGACCAAGAATGAATTCCTATTTTGCGTGATTGGGAATATTCATCCTCCTGATAGAGTGATCTCTTATTTGAAGTACGCTCCAAGCTCAGGAAGAAAGAGGACTAAATGGAGGAAGAAAGACACCTTCTTCGATAGAATTCTTCCCTTTTACAGTGCTGTGGGCGTCTCTCTTACCAGAGATATTATTGAGAGATATTACCCGGATTATATAGTATGGGATGATGTATTGGGAATTGAGATGATAGAGGTTCCCATGGAGGATATAAGGAAACACTTCCTTCCAGAGAGAAGGGTAGAGGAAATCCTAGAGGATCCATCAGATAAGTTAGAAAAAGAGACCGCTGAACTCATAAGAGTGCTTTCTGATGAATCAGATGTACCTTCGTCATCTTTCGGGGTAACCGGTTCAATATTGCTGAAGATTCATGATGTCGTATATTCGGACATAGATCTCATAGTATATGGAAAGGAAAACGCATTTGCCGTCAGAGAAGCAGTAAAGAGGTTAATAAATGATAATACATCGTTTTATAGGCCCTCTGGGAGAATTTTAGAGGAATGGGCAAGAGAACTTATCAGGGTACATCCCCTAAGCCTCAAGGAAGCGATGCTCCTTCGTGGGAAAGATAAGTGGGATCGTCTCTTCTTCAATAAGAGGCAGTTCTCTCTTCATCCTGTTCTTAGGAAGGATGAGATGCCAGAGAAATATGGAGATAGGATTTACAGAGGAGAGGGTCTGGCGGAGATAAGAGCAAGGGTAAAGAACAGTGAGTACTCGTTATTCATGCCCGCTATATACGAAGTGGAAGATGTGCAAATAATGAAGGGACCTGCTGTGAATGATCTAAGGGAGGTAGCTTCCTTTGAGAGCATATATACTGATATAGCCACTGAAGGAGAGTGGATAAGGGTCTTTGGAATGTTAGAGAGGGTTTTTGATAGAAGATCGGGAGAAGAGTATCATAGGATTGTTGTTGGAACTTTTGATGCAGGTGGGAGGGATTACATTAAGCCGGAGAGATGGTTTTCATTAACGGACTGATTTGCATAGTTTGGCAGGAAAATTAAGATCTACCAATAAATAGGAGAGGTTCGTAATAATAGGGACTGGAGGTGCAAGTGTAAGCGCCTATATGGTCGTGGTGGCAACCGTTGTCAGACTAAATATAGATATAGTAAGGGATTTGGGGCATTAAGTTCAAAGAACGCGGTGGAATAATTGTGAATGAGTCCATAAAGACTAGCGCGAAGGATGTTTATGCAGCGTAGATCTGATAATTAATAGGCAGGCCGATTCAAATGTCATGGGTAAGATGATAGAACTCATGGAAATCCTCGAGAGATATGCTTAAACTTTTCTCTCTTCCCTTTTATTTTTCTTTTCTTTTTGTTTTATCATCTTTTACTCGTTAAGATGGCGTAATCTACTATTTTCTCTGCTATATTTACCTTAGTAACTGATTGGAGCCCTCTCCAACCTGGCTGGCTATTGACTTCGAGCACGTAAGCATTACCACTTTCAGATAGGAGGATATCTACTCCAGCCACTTCGCAGCCCAATATTTCAGTCGATTTTATTGCTAAATCCTCTAACTCTCCTTCTAACTTTATTGGCTTAGGTTTAGCTCCCATTGCAACGTTAGTTTTCCATGACTCTGGATTTTCTCTTACCATTGCAGCTACGACTTCATTTCCTATAACAAATGCCCTAATATCTCTTCTTCTATGAGGGATGAATCTTTGCATGTAAATGACATGTCTGAAGAACGCTTGTTCCCTTAAAATGTTCCAAGCTAGATCCCTATCAGATATCCTCGTTGAGCCATGGCCTCTTGAGCCAAAAACTGGTTTTAGAACTATATCTGGCATAGTCCTCATGAATTCGAAGGCTATGGATGGATCCTCCACTACAACAGTTTCTGGCACCGGAATTCCTCTTTTGTGCAGGAGATAGAGCGATCTATATTTATCCATCGATCTCTCTATGGCAGAAGGTTTGTTTATCACATGGACGCCCAGATCCTCCATGGTGTATAGGGCATCTAGCCTAAATATGGCTTGATCTAGACTAGATCTACCTATCGGCCTAACGATGACTGAATTAATGTCTTTCACGTTAAGTCCCCTAACTTGGAGGGGAGGACCCCCACCAACTCTGGCAATTATATCCCTGAACCTGAAATAGAAGGAAGTTACTCCCCTCCTCCTCGCTGCTTCAAGCAAAGAGCTAGACCCGAACCCATTGGGATTTCTGGTGAGTATTCCTAAGATCGATCTAGACCCCTCCCAAATCTAAGATATGTCAGGATTTAATTTACCTGATTCTACGCATTCACCGCTGGGGGAGCATGTCATCTGATCAAGAGCTAAACCGATTAAATAATTTCCTCTCAACTTCATCAGTAATGAGAAAGTAGGCCCTATTCAAAGATTACACCAACTACCTTTCTCTATTATCCTCATAGAGATCTAAGAGCCTGGCCTTCTCTAAAAAAGTAATCTGCCATTTTCACTTTATATCGAATTCGTAAGATTTCAAGGTC
>JAGGTZ010000067.1 GCA_021158805.1 Thermoproteota archaeon
TCAGCGAGAAGACCATCAGTAAATACCATCCGAAGAGAAGGGCTGCTGCCAGAGTGGGATAGAGGTGGGTTAATTGAGCTTCCGCTCAGTGGGGAGGGTCCTCCCCACAAAGGGATTTTTAATACGGTTAAGGGAGAGGACTCGCCTCCTTAGATCTGGGGTCGATGCACTTAAGATGAAGAGAGACCAGCTAGTGAAAGAGAGCCAAAATCTACTCCCAGACCTAAAAAGGAGACCTGACATTGAGAAAAAATTGGAAGATGCATATAGACTGTTAAGACTAGCTTATGCTGCCGCCGGGCCAGATGAGATGAGGAAAGCTGCTCTGTTGACAATGCCTCTTCTGACGGAAATGAAGATCAAGAGTGTTATAGGCGTTGAAATACCGGAGATAACGATGAGAGAATTTGGACTGGCAACATCCCCCTCACTTAATGCTGTAGTGATAGCTACGGCGAGAAAGTTAGCGGATGCCATAAAAGAGTTAATACCTCTGGTGAATTCGGAAGCTAAGTTCGAGAGATTAGCAGCAGCGCTCGCAGATACGATGAGAAAGGTGAACGCTCTAGAGAAGATAATAATTCCTGACCATGAAGCCGCAATAAAGTACATAGAAGAGGCTCTGGAAGAGGATGCTCTGGAGGAGTTTCTAAGAGTCAAGAAATATAGGCAGCTGAAGAGGGGAGAGTAATGCTAAAAGGGGCGAAGAAGAAGTATTTAATCGTTAGAACACACGGTCTTGCCTCTCATCTAATAAGTCCAGAGGACATAAGGTCTTGGGTATTCGTCGAGGACCAAAGGAGTCTCTTCGACCAGCTAGCCCCGACAACTTATGGTAATTTCTTCGAGGGGGCAGAGGACCTACTAGATGTGGAGAAAATAGAGGAAGCCTGCCTAAGAGTTAATTCCATAAGAGTTAGAGCTCTCCTCTCCCTCTCAAGAGGAACCTTAATTGAAGATCTGATAAGAGCATTCATGAGCAAATATGATATTGAGAATCTGAGGAGGATAGTGTTCTCGCTTTTATATGGGAGGAGGAGAGCTGAACTAAGGCTTCTTCCAATGGAACCATACTTATTAGACGTAGAGAAATTATCCAAAGCAGATAGCTTTGAGAACTTGTTAGAGATGATAGGGGATAGAGCACTAGTGAAGCTCTTGTCTGATTGGTTGTCAACTGAAGAGAGGGATGTAACTGTACTAGACCTCCTATTTGATCGCTATTATGTCAAAAAGCTCTTCGAATCGATGAAAGCTATGAAAATCAGTAAAAGAAGCGCTGCTGGACTTCTACTGAATTCTTACGTTGAAAACATGATCCTGGGTACATTACTAAAGGCTAAATATCTAGAGACCTCCAACGATGTTATACTACGAGCGTTCTCTAAATTACCCTTTAGGAAGCTATTAACAGCAGTAGATAAATCTAAGAACCTTAAGGGGTTTTTAGATGAGCTCGTAAACATAGCTCCTTATAAAACAGTTAGTATAGAGATTGATAGGGCCATGAAAGAGGTTGGGGAACCTTGGGTCATTGAGCACGTCATAGCCAAACGTGCATACACTAGCTCATTAAGAATATCTCTTAGGGGCTCTATGAGCGAGGCTTACATTCTGATGTATTTGATTAGCTCCGAATGGGAATCTCAAAGTATAAAGACAGTTCTTCTCGGTAAGATAAGCGGAGTAAATCCGGATGTCCTCTATAGCCTTTTGGCGCCCCCGACAGAGTAGTTTCTAAACACTTTTTATACTCCCAGATATTCTCTTTAAGCTCCAAAGAGTAGATAGAAATAAAATTGGGGAATATCAGCCACCTAAAATTAGGAATGCTACTAGAAGTCCATATACAGCTACTCCTTCTGCTAGACCACCTAATATCAGGACCTGAGTGAAAGCATTTGGGTTCTCAGCTAGTAGGGCACTTCCTCCAATAGCAACTCCATACAATGCTATGCCTGCAGCGATAGTACTACCTAGGATAGCTACCGCAGCACCTATAAACTTCAGGCCTGCACCTTCTGTTGGAGCTTCTTCAGGCTGTGCAGCAGCAACACTCGCAACCGATAGAGGTAGGAGAATTAAGGGAAGACCTAAGATCAAGTATGACAGTAACTTCCTCTTGTTAAAGGCCATATGATCACCCATGAAACGCTACCAATACCATAAGACCTCTGGTTGAAGGATCACTATTAATAAAAAATTTGTCATTACGAGGTGAATGGTCCCAATAGCTCCGAGATCTTTCTGAACTCCCTTCCGGCAGCCTTATAGAATTTAGAGAAGAACTCATAGAATGTAAGCCTTGTAGCTTGTATGAAGGATAGCATGCCCTCTAAGCCCATAACTGCTATGTTCATGAAGGCGAAGCCTATCAGTGAAGCAGGGGCCAGTAGCAGGCCAATGTCTCCCAACATTACTATTTCCTTTCCCACTATTATCTGAGCAGTAAGAACTCCAAAGACCTCGTGAATCACTGCGAAAGCGGCAAGCCTTATATATGAAAGGGAGTTGCTTAATAAAGCCAGAGTGCTTTCTAAGAACGTTGCTATCGCCTCGGAAGCCCCTTCTCCTACACCGTGACCTTCTTTTATGGACCTAACTATAGGTGAAAATACTGTTATGAATAGCGGTACGACCATGGCTTGGAATAAGGGGTCTGTCAGAGTTCCTCCTATGTCGGCGTTATTCCTAATTGTCGCAAAGACGGCACCTGCATACATGATAAGAGTAGCAAGTCCTTTGTACTCGAAGAGCGCTGCAAACACATCTCCCTCTATTAGCTTATTTATCGTATTCATGACGAATCCTACCATCATTTCTAACGCTCCGAATATCAGAGCTACCGCCATAAGCTTAGTAGTATCGTGCAGCGGACTGATTATTGGTTCAGTGAACTCGATAAAGAATACCATTCCATAGAGATAGCCAAAGAATGCTGCTGCTATTCCCGAATAGATAAGAAGGCCTGCAAGTTCCTTTAAAGCACCTCTAGACTTACCATAGAGTACTGCACCGAAGAGAGCAAGCGTCAACCCATGACCTACATCTCCGTACATCATACCAAACATCAGGGGGAAGAACAGTGCTGTTATGGCAGTCGGGTCTAACTCATAGATTGAAGGGAGACCATATAGCCTGTGGGTTAGCAGA
>JAGGTZ010000021.1 GCA_021158805.1 Thermoproteota archaeon
CAGAGGGCAAGCTTAGATCTCCTACTCTAGAGGAGGCGATAGATGCTGGCGCTGTAGAGGTCTTAGAGTTCAAGTTAGATCCTAGGAGGCCCGTAGACTTCAAGAAAGTGGAGGATGAGCTGATATTAGTTGAGATACCTTATAGAGTGGAAAGGGCTAGATCTGAGGGTACTGTTTCTCAGTGGAGGGAAATTACAGCGAAAGCCATGCTTTACTATATGTCGAGGGGATATATAGACTTCGAGGCCGTTTATGATAAGGCAAGCCAGAGAGCATTCCACTTATTATGGAAGCAGTCCTTGGAGACTATATTAAGCGGAAAGGTACCTTTCCATCGATGATACTATTAATGGAGCGAAGTTCCTGGCCTCGAGAGATGAGTTTCCTCTTATCTGGATTGTTCCTATCCTGAGCCTATTTATGATAAGGGGAGTAGCTAGTTAGTAACTAGACGAAGAGTTGTTTGGGAAGGTGGTTGATTGAGTGTAATAGAGGAAATTGTTGAAGAGCTTTGGTCCCTAGAAATTGAAGATCTTCCTGATAACGTGATAAAAGAGGCTGCTAAGGTGCTATTTGATAATATTTCGGTATCTATACTAGGTTATGAGAGATCAGAGAAAGCGAAGAGGTTTGCTTCCCTAGCATATCCAACTGAAAATGGATCGATTGTTTGTGGAGGCTGGTGGAGAACTCCTCCCTCCATGGCTGCTTTAGTGAATGCATTCTCATCTCACGTGTTAGAATTTGATGACTGGTTAGAGGAGGGCCTTGTCCATGCTGGCAGTGCCGTCGTACCGTCAGTTCTCTCAGTGGGAGAGGGAAGGATAAGCTGGAAAGAAGCTCTCTTATCTACAATCATTGGGTACGAGATCACAGCGAGATTCGGCAAAGCACTCAAAGGGAAGCATAATTTTAGGTGGCATATTGCTGCATTAGCTGATCCCTAGGGGCGGCAGCTGCTTCATCAAAAGCACTTGGACTGGATCTTAGAAAAGTCGTAAACTCTTTATCAATAGCCGCTTACTATGCCTCAGGTCTTCTAAATTCTCCTCCGGGGAACTTGGACGTAGAGCCGTTTAGCCCAGCCTATGCTTCTTTCTTAGGAGTTACCTCTACACTAATGGCAGGTTTAGGCTTTAGAGGGAGGATTGCCCCAGGAGAGAGTTTTGTATATGAGGATAATGAAGTATTACACGATCTAGAGGTAGTCAAGAGGCCCGGCTGGGATTATGCTGTCCTATTAAATGGATATAGGTTGTATCCTTGCTGCAGGTATGCCTATAGCCCCGTAGTAGATGCACTTGCCCTTAGCAGTGAAGTAGACACTACGAGGAAGTCGAGATCAGAACATTCAATAAGGCCATGGAGGTCGCTAGGATCGAAACCCCCACGAGTTTAGAAGAAGCTCTCTTTAGTCTAAAGTTTCTAGTAGCTACCTCCCTACTTTATGGGTCCCTTGGGCTTGACAGCATAGAGAGGGCCCTAAATGACCCGAAAGTGAGGGAAATCGAGCATAAGGTTAAAGTACTTGTGGATATGGAGCTGAGTTCTAGGTTCCCATCAGAACAACCAGCCTTAGTTAGAGTCAAATCGAATGGCAAATAGCTTGAGAGGGAGGTATACCACCGGGCAACCCATCCAGTCCTGTAGAGCTAGAAGATCTCTTGAATAAGGTTCTCCCTCACCTGAGGGGTGGAACCGATGTCGTGGTGTTGAATCTATACAAGCAGCTCAAGGCCGGAGACTTCAACAGGATATTAAGTGTTGTCTGAGGGATCACCTTCTTAAAACGGGGTTGACATATACCTCAAGGGCTTGACCCACCAATAGAAGTGATAGGACGCTTAGCGATATCATTAGTCCTGGAGGGATCACCCAAGACCACATACCCAGAACCAGAGCTTGCCTAGAGAATGCGTAATGAAGCATTACCCCCCAGCTCTTCTTGGTAGCATCTCCAAGTCCTAGGAAGCTAAGTGATGCTTCTATTATCATATTACTAGCCGTTCTCAGTAAAGTCTCAGCCAAAATTAGAGGGGCCGTGCTGGGAAGTAGATACTTCAGTATTATGTATCGATCTGATGCGCCTACTGCCCTAGCGCTTTCAACGAATGGTCTCTCCTTAAGAGAAAGAATCATGCTCCTAACTACTCTCGCCACAGTAGGCCAGCTAGTTATAGCCATTGCTATTATCAGCACTAGGAACATCTGTGTGCCCAACCAAGTGCCCCTGAAGACCATAGTTAGGAATATCACTAACAGGAGATTCGGCATTACCATAAATAAGTCAACTATCCTCATGAGGACCTCGTCCACCAATCCCCCCTTATAGCCAGCTACTGTTCCCATGATCACGCCAATCATAACTGCAGTAACCGCCGATACAATCCCTATGGTTAGGGACACGCTCGCCCCGTAGATTAGTTCGCTCAGGATATCTTGGCCTAAGTCATTCGTTCCTAGTGGGTGCTTCCAGCTAGGAGGCTCTAGCGGCTTTCCAGTCCTCTCGTACGGATCATAAGGCGCTATATAGGGGGCAAAAAGGGCCATCACGACTATAGTGGAAAATATTATGAGTCCGAAGAGAGAAGCCCTGCTCTCCCTGAAAACTCTCCAGAAATCCTTTATTTCTTGGATTTTCCTCTGCCATCCAGCTCTCCTGAGGTTTCTAACTAAATCTTCTCTACGTATATCCATGCTATCCCCTCATGTAACCCTAACTCTCGGATCTAAGAGGGCATAGAGGATGTCTGCTACCAAGTTAGCCAGTAATACAGTCAACGTCATTATTAGGAATGTACCCTGCACTAGGAAGTAGTCATCATTCATTATAGCCTCGAATACCAATCTCCCCATCCCAGGGTAGCTGAAAACGGTCTCAGTGAGTATTGCGCCGTTTATCATGAAACCAAATCTCAATGCTGTTACAGTGACCATAGGTAGTATGGCAACCCTGGCAGCATGTCTATACATTATCCTACCTTCGGAAAGGCCTTTCAGCCTTGCCATCCATACAAAGTCTTGGCCCATGACCTCTATCATGGAATTCCTCATGTAAAGCATGTACATTCCGATCTCTCTTATGATTAGCACCGTGATTGGTAGTAGAGCATGCCATAGCACATCTACTGCATAATCAAACACAGTTGGAAACTCCTTTCCAGGAGTGACAGAACCTGCTAGAGGAAATAGACCGAGATAGTAACCAAAGAACATAAGGAACAGGAGAGCCAACCAGAAGTGCGGTGTGCTCCTAATGAAGAGGGCTATTGAAGTTATAGTGGTATCGTACCTAGTTCTATGTCTCCATGCGGTCTTCATCCCTAGGTAAATGCTCAGTATCGTGGAGATTATTATGGCTGGCAATAATAAAAGGAGAGTCCAAGGGAGCCTTTCCATTATCACATTAATCACTGGCTTTTGATAGTAAAGGGAGTAGCCCAGTTCTCCCCTGAATGCATTGATGATGAAATCGAGGTACTGCTCCCATAGTGGCTTATCTAGTCCATAGACCGCTTTTATCATTTCAACTTGCTCTGGGGTAATTCTGGGATCCTCTAAAACCAGTGTACCGAAAGGATCGCCAACCAGCCTCACCATTATAAAGACAAACGTAACTGCCGCAATGAAGGTCACGAGTAAAGCTATAATCTTTCTTACTAGGAGTGAGATGTAGCCCCCCATCAGTTAACACCTTAATTGGTTAGAATAAGGATCCTAGCTAGAAAAAGAAATGGGTTAGGCTAGGATCTCCTCAGTGAGAACAGTATCATTAGTACAATTATTATGAGAGCGATGAGTACCCCGGCTATAGAGATTATTGGGGGTCCCATCTCCGTCTTTGTTAATGTGGTCGTAGCATATGTTGTCTTTACGGTAGTGGGAGCTTTAGGTCTCAAGTTAAGCAGTGTGTACCTATTTAATATCCAATCAAATTTTACTTCGACCCATCCCTCGAATCTATCTGTCCTGTATGGGTTAATTATTACAGGGTAGTATAGAGTGATCAGAGGTAACACATCCGCAAGTTTCCTCTCTATATTACAGACTATCTCCTTTCTCTTAGATCTATCAATTGTTATAGCTTGCTGCTCCAAGAGCCGATCGATCTCTGGATCTGACAATAGGTAGTAGTTTGCTGAAGCGTTTGTCTTGAACCTAACCCTCATAAAATCAGGATCTGGTTCAGTACCAGAACCGAGTATGAAGCTGTCTAACTTATGAGCCTTTATACCAGGCCAGACAACGCCTTTCCAGTCACCAACACGTACAACTGCCTTAACGCCGATTTCCTTCAGGTAATCTCTTATCATCTCAGCTGCTCTCACCCTAGCAGGATCATAGCTCGGTGGATATATCTCGAATTTTATTTCTCTACCATCAGGCGTCTCCCTTATACCATCTCCATCCCTGTCTATCCAATTGAGTTCATCGAGAAGCTGTCTTGCCTTATCTGGGTCATATGTATACATCTCAGCTGCTTCCTTGCAGAACCACTCTTTCCATACGGGTGGGATTATCCCATAGCTGCCAGGCTCTCCAGCTCCAAGTCTAGCTATCTCTATTATCTCAGTTAGATTTATAGCGTATGCCATTGCTTTCCTGAATTTAATCTCAGTAAACGGGAAGTGTTGCAGGTTAAAGCCCCAGTGGTAGAAGTAGGGCCTCAGATATCTGTGGACATTCACTCCAGCAGCTTTAAGATCTTCCTCTACAGCGGGATTTATAGCAAGGTGAATGGCGACATCTATTTCTCCCTTCTTAATCATCATTACTTGAGTATCGGCCTCCTTGACAAACCTTATAACCACATTCTTCACGGATGGGGCGCCTTTCCAGTAGTTCTCATTGGCAGTAAATCTAATGTACTCATCGGGTCTATACTCAGCTATTTTGTAGGGACCTGTTCCTATCACTTCGGATATCTTGGGTTCATACTTAGAAGCCGTGAAATTTTCATTATTGACTATAGGTTCCCATATATGCTTGGGGACTATTGGGTTTGTTAGCATTGTAGAGACTACCGCAGCAAAGGGCTCAGTTAGGTACATCTTGAACATGTAGTCGTCCACCACTTCAATGTGATCTAAGTACTCCATATCGGAAAAGCCTCTTCTGGCTGTTGGATCCTTCTTGAAGTACTCATAGGTGAACTTCACGTCCTCAGCAGTGAGAGGTTTGCCGTCCTGCCACAGTATCCCCTCCCTGAGCCGGATCGTCCAGACCTTACCATCGGACGATACATTCCAAGATTCAGCTAGCCATGGAACATATTTAGATTCAGGACCAATTGTAGCTAGCGGTTCATAGATAAAATTTAGGACGATTATCGTCCATGAAGAGGTACCAGACCAGACATTAAGTGTCTGAGGAGGGCTTGGTAAAGCTATTCTTAATGTCGGCTCCTCAGCTACACTCAAGGAAGCCGTAGGAGTGATTATCATCAAGAGTGAGAACATAACTAATACGTATCTCATCAGAGGAGCAACCTTAATCATGATAATCACCTCGTAAGGGATGAGGTTCCTCCAAGGAAACATTATTTAGGGGATAATGGCTTATCGAGACCCGAAGGGTGGGTACCTATAAATGTATCCCTCAGGGACAACCAGCCGATCTTTACTTGAGGTAAGGGACTTACAGGTAGTATACGAAACTCGCTTAGGTAGAGTAGATGCCGTCTCTCGAGTTTCCTTCTACATCGATAGGAGAGAATTCTTTGGACTTGGTGGAGAATCTGGATGTGGAAAAAGCACAGTCGCCTATTCTCTTGTCAGAGAGGTACCCGCTCCTGGGAGGATAGTAGGTGGTAAGGTCCTCCTAGATGGTAGAGACATACTGTCCCTACGTGAGGAGGAAGTTAGGAAGATAAGATGGAAGGAAATTAGCGTAATACCTCAAGCGGCTATGAATGCCCTTAATCCCATATATACGATCGGTGACCAGATAGCGGAAGTGATAATGGAACATGAACTCTCATCAAAGAGAGATGCGCTAGCTAGGGCGGAAGAACTCCTTGACTTGGTGGGAGTTGGAGGGCATAGGTTAAGAAGCTACCCACATGAGCTTTCAGGCGGCCAAAAACAGAGAGCAGTGATAGCAATGGCTTTGGCTCTCAATCCTTCCTTAGTGGTAGCGGATGAGCCTACGACAGCTTTAGATGTAGTAGTACAAGCCCAGATCCTCGACTTGTTTAAGAAGATGAAAATGGAGCTTGGTATGTCACTCATGTTCATATCTCATGATCTCGCCACTATGTTTGATCTCGTCGATAGGATAGCAATAATGTATGCAGGGAAGATAGTGGAGATAGGACCAGCTGCTAAGGTAGCTGATGATCCCCTACATCCCTATACAGAGCTTCTGGTGAGATCTATCCCTAGAATCGAGCGAAATAGAAGGGGAAAGCTTGAATATATACGGGGATCTCCTCCAAACCTTCTCAAACCACCCTCTGCTTGTAGATTCCATCCTAGGTGTCCTAAGAGGTTCAAGCCATGTGCTGATAGAGAGCCCCTTCTTATAGAGGTAGAGAGGGGTCGATGGGTTGCTTGCCATCTTTTCGCCTGAAATCCCTCCGGTTTTTTATGGTTATATGTGCCCAATTCTTGGGAGCGGTGGTCCCATGTTGATAAAGGTCAAAGACCTTAGGAAATTCTTCCCAGTAAGGAGGAGCCTGTCTGATGTCCTGAGGGGGAGACCTCGAAAGTTCATTAGGGCTGTTAATGGACTTAACTTCAATATTATGGAGAATGAGGTCTTCTGCTTAGCTGGTGAGTCGGGATGTGGAAAGAGTACAACTGGCAGACTCCTTGTGAGGCTGCTTGAACCTACATCAGGCGAGGTACTTTTCCAAGGAGAGAATATATATGAGATACCGAAGGAACAGTTTAAGGACTATAGAAAGAAAATGCAGATAATATTCCAAGATCCCTATGAGTCCTTAAATCTTAGAATGACTGTTTATGATCTCATCGAAGAGCCATTAAGCATACATGAGATAGGAAGTAAGGAGGAAAGGTTTGATATGGTGTATCAAGCTTTAGAGGACGTAGGTTTAGAACCACCCGAGGATTTCATGATAAGATATCCACATCAGCTTTCAGGTGGAGAGAGACAGAGGGTGGCCATCGCTAGGGCCTTAGTACTGAAACCAAAGTTCGTTGTTGCTGACGAGCCTGTTAGTATGCTTGATGTCTCGGTTAGAGCAGGGATACTCAAGTTGATGCTAGACTTGAAGGAGAAATATGGGCTCACTTACTTCTTGATAACTCATGACCTATCAGTGGCATACCATGTATGCGATAGGATAGCAATAATGTATGCAGGGAAGATAGTGGAGATAGGACCAGCCGATAGTGTGATACTTGAGCC
>JAGGTZ010000058.1 GCA_021158805.1 Thermoproteota archaeon
AAAGGGCTGAGTTAGAGGTCCTCAGGAGGAAGGGGTTGAGGATGTACATTGCTTCTCACACGGGCGGTACTAATCCCATGAACCCCTTCGAGGTTAGCTACGGTTTATTGGAGAGACCATCGGATTTTGGCTTTCCCTTCGCATCGAAGTTAAAGGAGGCCAGCTACGACGGCGAAAAAATTGCTGAAATTTTCTTCAAGAGCGCTCCCTCAGGCTATGAGAGGCCATTATTCGGAGGCATCCTAGTTCATGATTATGATTTCTTCAAGAAGAGCTGGTTAAGGACACCATTAATGGGGGAGGAGAATTACTATACGGAAGAGGAGAGGGAGAGGAGGTTCCAAGCCTATGAGGAGATGGTCAGGGCTGTCTTATCCAGACCCGGGGTAAAGGTGATCACGGGAGAGGACTTCGTCGAGATGTATGAGAAGTACCTAGCTGCAACTGGCTAAGCTATGGAATCAGTCAGGGGTGAGCAGTCGATTAAAGGTGAGCCAATGGAGGACAAAGGAACTACTTCCCTGCTCTGGGCTTTCACCGGAATTATCTCCTTAATAGTTGCTTTAACTATTATAGCGGCTTGCTGGATTCTAAATCCCTGGTTCGATTTCTGGAGGGACGCCTTCAGCGATTTTGGAGTGGCCCGGGCCTGCTGTCCGTGGCTGTACAACTGGGGTCTGATATCTTCTGCCATATTCCTCCTAGCTTTCTCCCTATTCATTTGTAAAGTATCGTCAAATAGGATAGAAGCTTTCTCTAGTGGACTCTCCTTCACTTCATCGATATTTCTGGCACTGATAGGGATTTTCCCCGGAGGTACGCGTCCCCATACCTTCGTATCTACTTGGTTCTTCGTACAGGCCTTCATGGCCCTCGCTGCCTTGGGGATCGGGTTGTTCCTAAAAGGAGACAGAGCTAGGGGAATCTTAGTATCCTGCCTGTCTGGTTCAGCCCCCTTCCTCGGCCTTCTAGTGGAGGCAATCCATGGATGGCCTTCAGCAGCCGTAGCCGAGACCGCTGGAATTGTAGTAATAGGTATTTCGCTGATCTCAGTTACCTCTCACTATTTGAAGGTCCTTAGGGACAAACGATAGCCCTTTGTGCGAGTCAGCAGAGGCAATTTGTTGCACGAACTTCAAGTAATGTGGAAATATGGATCACTTCATTTAATAGGGAGCCTGTGGGATGAACTTTTAGCAGGAGGGTTCAGTAGGGGGCTTGGGTGCCCCGCCACAGAGGAGGGGACGGGAGACTGACAACTCGCCTCCGTCCAAGCCCTATGTAAGAAACAGCTCCAAGATAAAAAGTTATCGAAAAAAGAGGGGAAGGGGTACTAGATATGCTGCCCTGCCCACTAGCTCAAGGGGGCGGACAGGGAGGGACAACAGGAGGAATATCCATCTTGCCACCCATTTGAGCTAGTGGGCGTTTAAACCGATAGAGAATAGGAAATGGGGTTTTTAGTGAAAATAGTTAGCCGTGATTTCTATTTCATTCCAAAAATGATTATCATTACTCTATTTGAGGAATTCCCATCTATCAGATAATAGTAAGGGGAATGGAGTTCCGAGTATTGGATTTCTATCTTGGGAAACTAGTCATGAGAACATAACACTGAGCTACTACAGTGGGATATACGACAAAATACCATTAGATAGGGATTATCTGAGATGGAAAGGTCGTTTCCAATCCTGGTAGTATGCTCACATAGTATAGAGAATACCAGCAAAAACAGTACAGTGGTATTCACTCAAGAAGTCTCCTTAACCTCCTGATCTCTTCCCTCATCATAGCTTCTAATTTCCCTATTATCACATTACTCTTGACTGGTATATAGTAGGCCACCTCTCTCGCCTTGCCAGGACCCCTTCTGCGAGTAAAGCTTTCCTCAACAAGCCCCTCCCTCTTGAGATGTTCCATTACACCACCCTTGATCCTAGACTCAGCATTATGGTACTTCAAGCTGAGAAGTACTATGAGCTCAGGCCTTGTAAGGCCCCTCCTTCTTCCCCTTGCTATAATTCTCTTTGCAAGCTCCCTTTTGCAACCCTCTTTCGTGTATACTTGGCCCTCCTCACTCCAAGTTGCAAATTGATCGCAAAGTAGGTTGACTATCCTCTCAACATTTTCCCTCTCAGGTGTAACTATCAAATCCGCTTCCTCCTTCAAGATGAGCGCTTTAAGCACATCTATCATGAATGAATCTAGCGGCACGATAAGTTGGGATATCTCGGGTTGAATGCCCCCAAGCCCCCTTACAGCCTCTAAAATTATCGATATGTCCTCAGTAGATTTAAAGGGAAACCAGAAGTCCCTTTGATATTTCGAGAACTCCTTCTCCAAGTTTAAGCTATTGCTGATTAGCTTGTAGCTCTTACCCAATCTTCCGTTGGTGAACCATCCCAGCCTCTCGATTACACCGGGATTCAGGAATATCATTCCCGTGTAAGCACCCCAACAATCATCATTCTCTAGCCAGAATTCAGGATTCTCCAAGAATACTTTACCGCCAAGAGCTAGATCTATAGCTAACCTGACTAGTCTACGTAGTCTCCTCCTTATATTATGCTGGCTCCTGCTGCTTAATTGCTTTCCTACATAGCCCCCATTTTGACCTTCTACAGCAAACAGTACCATTATTCCATCCCTAGAGACGAATACGGGGTAACCAATCCTGCTAGAACTCACATCTGGTGGCTCCACCCTAACCTTCAGGGGGGAGAGGATGACCTTTATGTCCCTCTCCTCTAAGCCTATGAGTTCGACTATCCTTGGGTCGTAAGGCGATATCTCCTCTCCTTCTAAGCTGATCAAAGCATATGCCTCGGAGAACATATGAGAGGTATGCGAAAATCTCTCAACACCGTCTTCTCTCATTATCCTCTCCAGAGTAGCTTTGAATTCGTTCGCTAGCCCTCTCCATCCATCGATCAAGTCTTCTAGGGTCTGGTCTTTTCGCCTTAGTATGTTCGCTATGATCCTATAGGATATAAGACCAAATCCATATACCCTCTTCTCTAGATATATGGGTCTATTAGTAGAGAGGCCGTACCTAGATGGGCAAGGATTTGGTAGCATGTACTTGACGCTATAGGCGAGATATCGGTCGCAAATTGGTTCAGGATTTGCGAGGAGTTTTTTGAACGATGGTCTCAGTTTCAACATACAATTGCTTTTCAAAGCCCTGGTTTCCGATAGTGGGTGCTTATCGAAGCGTTGGAAACCTTTTGACAGATAAGCCCTTCCCAGTGCAAAGACGATTCCCCTTAGGTTAGCCATACACTTCTAGTCCTCATAGGAGGATTTCTTATTATCTTTTACCGATGTTGGGATACTTTGCCTAACTTTTAACGCGAGTGTACTTTGGTTCGTGCAACTAGCGTTTAAAATTTCCAGCGACCACTTCAAGGCATACCTCACACATAGCCAAGAAACCCTAATTCGGCAGGAGTTCCTGATGTACATAGCCGCTATAAGGAGGCCTGCATCGTTCATTGATTTTCCGCTGCCCCATTTTCCTGTGAGAATGTGGTCTTCAGCTGATCTGTCTCCATCAGGAATAGACCTTTCCGTGAAATGAGTGAATATTGAGGTTTCTACTATATGTTAGACCGCAGGTAAGCTGCAAGCCCTCTTCTGAAATGAGTCCTACAATTAAACCTCAAAGTTTTATTAGTTCCCTGATCTCCTACTAAAGAAGATGTCACGCTGGAACTGGCTCATTAGCCCCCTAACAGCAAGATTTGGAAAGGACTTAGTATCAGTGGTGGTATTTGGTTCCTTTGCCAGAGGAGAGGCAAAGGAGGGAAGCGACTTAGACCTGTTAATAGTTCTCA
>JAGGTZ010000109.1 GCA_021158805.1 Thermoproteota archaeon
CTCTCGCCAGAGAATTAGCTAATATTCTATCCAGTAAAATGAGGGTGAGAGTCTCTTGGATAAGAGGAACTCACACCTTTGCAAGCATTATAGCGAGATTTCTCGCTAGATTTAACTCTCTCAGGGGGAGGGAAAATCCTTACTATGGGATATACATTCCTACCTCGTTCAGGCCAGTTTGGCAGTTGATCGAGTTCCTTTCAGCACTTCCCATATGGGTATTCAGGTTCCTCATTCCAAGCATTCTAGGTTATACGGTAATCGGTGAGAGGAGCCTGATAGACCTTGCAATATGGATTTCCATGACTACTCGCGATCTTGGATTCCTCAATAGCTTTTTAGGTCGTGCTATTCTCACCATCTCCACAAAAAGCTCCCTGAATATATATGTCAGGGCAGATATGGGGACCTTAAGGAGGAGAAGGGGGAGGGAAGACGAGACATCTTTTCTTCCCGCACAGTTAGCCCTCTATGATTTGATTGGTATAAGGGTATTGAGCTCACCTCTCATTGATACGACCGATAGGAATATCAAGGAGAGCCTCAGAGAGCTACTGCACATTATCAGTAAGTCAGGCATGAATCTACTATCAGAATAGAATGAAAAATTAATGATCAAATGGTGGAGATGGCATCATGGAGAGCTTTAAGGTCCTCTACGAAGTTCTAGTTAAGGGAGAAAAAGTAGAGGTATCCGATGAACTCCTAGAACAAACTCTAGAACTTGCTTCTCTTAACAAGGTGCTCCTGCAGTTTCTCAGGGACTTAGATTTGAGAGGAGATCTTAGAGAGCGGGAGGAAATGAGATATGATATGTTCATAAAAGCAATTAATGAAATCTCAGGTAGGTTAGAGGGACTGAACTACGCGTTCTTCAAGATATTGAAGCCTGCATACGTTCCCTCCGATATTGACTTGCTTATAGATAATACACACTTGGTTTCAGCCATATCCAAACTTAAAGAGCTCGGCTACGTAACCGAGGTCATCGAGCCTTACTGCATAACGCTTTCATCACCAAGAAGCATCATCGATCTTTACTTGCATCCAACGATGGGGGGCGTTATCTATCTGGATGGGAAGAGACTTTTAGAGTTTAGAAGGGAGATATACTTCAATGGAGTAAGAATCCCCGCCCTAGAGGGTTATGTAGAAGCTTTGGTGTCTGCTGCTCATGCGATCTTCAAGGAAAGGATTTACACATTGAATGACTACCTTGTTCTGGCTAAATTATCCTCTAATAAGACTTTTAAACTAGCTGAGGAACTTGGATGCGTTGAAACACTTCTTTTTGCCTTTAAATTGAATGATAGTGTAGAAAAAGGCTACCTTACTCTACCTTACAAGGTCCCTCTACCTTTATGGTTGAATATCTTAGGATCTAAGGTTCTGAGGGATCCTAGAGCTCGGGCATCCCTTCCTAATATAATTAAGGCTTTGAGGGATCCCAGAGCTGGCAAACTCATTTTCTCAAAGATCTTTAGGAGAAGCTATTGAAAAATAAATCTGCCTTTCCACTAGCTTGAATTTTTCTAGTAAAGACTAATCTCCTTAAGAGCATATTCCAGCTTTTCTTTAGATGTAGCATCCTCCTTAAGTCCTTCAAACCTCATCTAATCCCTTCTTAACATAAAATAAGTACTTCCTATAAGAACCCACCATCGCTAGCGCAACGCTGAGCGCTGAGAGGGAGATGAGGATTGGATAGAGCCTTATCCCGAATGGCTTGTAGTTCAGCAGGAGCCCAACTAATGGAACCAAGGCTAAGGAAAGGCCTATGCTCAGGGCCACCCTCTCCAGAGGGTTGAGGTCCTCCTTCCTAGGATAGAGGGCCTCAACTAGAGTGTACCCGGGCATGAAGAGGACGAATAGCGTACCTAGGATGTACCTTAGGGGCATGAGGGGGGAACCCTCGCCCACTAGGGTTACCACAGTTACCGTGAGGCTTACCAGCGCCACGGTCGTCCAGAACCAGCTGCTGTAGTCCATCCTCCCAAGGAACTCGGTGAAGGTCTCAGGAGGTGAGGGATCCTCCAACTCGATCTTCCCTTCAACCCACTCCCTGTACAGCTCGAGACTAGCAGATAGAATCCCCTTCTTCCCGAGCCTCCTCTCCATCAATTCTTCAAGGGTCAGCTCCTCACCCATGCACCACACCCTGCCTAGTCACGTTGACGTAGAGGTGGTTCCACCTGCCCGTGTAGACCCAGCTCCTGCTGGAGGTATTGAACTCCCAAAGTTCAAAGACTATTGCTACGTCACTCCCCTCCTCATTCAAGGTAAGGCTTACAGGAACGGTTACATTCTCTCCATGATCCAGTACGACGATGTAATCCCATATGGGGGACGAGTTGAGGAACGTAGCGTTTGTCGGTATGTTTCCCTTGGATCCCAACTTGGCCATGACCCTCAGCATGGACGCCTTGCCCTCGTGATTGGAAATGAACACCTGAAGCCTCACAGGCTCCCCAGCCACCACTACGCGAGGGTAATCCCCGAGCTTTCCCTCCTCATTCAAGGTACCTATTGCCACGAAGGGCTCTACATTCCTGGGTATCATCTGAGCTATGGAAAAGACACAAGCAACTACAACAACTGCCATGAGCACGGCGAAGACCTCATCATCGAGGATCATTTCTTCTTCTCCCTCCCTCTCCTTCTCCTCACAACCCACTTCCTCCTAGTCTTGTACCATGAGAACGCGTAAACCCTTGGAAAGAAGTAGTAGAACGCTATAGGGATGAATGCCATCACCGCGATGCTCGAGTAGAGCTTGAGATCCCTCCAAAATTTGTAGCTGGGCAGCTCATCCTCCAGCTCCCTGAGCCTCCCTAGGGCTTGTTTTAGGAGCTTTTCCGCCTCCTCCGTCTTGTTCGCTCGGTATAAAGCTAGAGCAGAGTTGAGGAGGCGAATGGGCTCCGAGACATTCATGCCTTCCCTGCTCAGGCTTTCAAGTATTATGAAGGCCTCTTCAACCTTTTCCGGTTGAGCATTCACTTGTAGAAGTGGTTGCACGAGCATTATCAGCAGAAACGGTAGCAGGTATCTCAATCCCATCTCCTAACCTCCTCAGGGATCCTTTTACACTCCTCACCCTCGTGGTGCCAGATCACCGATATTATCGCATCTCACATGGTTACGGGGCAAAGTAACTATTTTTAATGTGACTGTCTACAAGTAGAAGCCACTCTTCCTACTTGCTAGCCTTGGGATAGAAAGAGGGTGTTTAAGCGGCTGAACTAAATCCCTAGATTTCCTCCTAAATTTTGGCTGGTGGGACGAAGGGAGGGGACATCAACTAATTCCCAATCCCCCTATTTCGATGATACCAACATTCACTTTGACGAATTTGAGAAGCTGGGGCAGAAAACCTCCAAACAGGAGGGGATGGAAGGGAGGTCAAGACCATGATGAGGAAAGTCAAGACTATTTAAATTCTTGGTCAAGACTCTTTCAACTCCGGGTCAAGACTATTTCAACTGGGGAAGTCAAGACTCTTTCAACTCCGGGTCAAGACCATGGTGAAGAATGGGTGCTTGGTTATGAAATATGGCCTCCCAATAGCACGCTCAGGAAACTTGTGGATGACATCCAGAGCTCAGCTAAACTCCAGTTTTACCCAAGAGCTGATTTCCTAATTAATAGAGGATTATTAAGCGAAGTTAGAGTGAATTGAAGGGAGGTCAAGACTATTTCAACTCCGGGTCAAGACCTTTTCAACTGGAGAGGTCAAGACCTTTTCAACTCCAGGTCAAGACCATGATGAAATGGTAGACTAGGTTTCCTTACCATAGATGTGAATGTTGAAGAAGCTATTGAATGAATCTTCTGCACAAAGATGGGATTATTTAGCGGTGGGATGGACTCAACTGCCTCATACATCAGACATCGTGATAAAAGGCCAAATCTAATTAGATCTATGGGACTGATGCCCCTCTTAATGAAAATTCTGGAGAAAGCAAAATAAAATAGGGGAGTTTTGCAAAGGAGGGTGCGGACATAACTTTCCAAAAACGAACGCTACATTCCCAAATGAGAGACCGCTAGTGGCTATTTAGCATGTATGGCCGGTTTTCATGGGCTTTTACCATGGAATAGCCTTATTATGTCTATGCGCCTCACTAACAATGGCAAAAATAAAGGAAACCTTTTGATAGCCCTCCACTCATGCATATATTCAAATACCCTTGGAGTTCACACCCACTTATCGAAGAAGATTCTTGATCCAAGTAAGAGATACATGATGGGTATAATTTAAGCGAGCAGGGGAAATTAGGTATATTCCTAAGGGATTTA
>JAGGTZ010000084.1 GCA_021158805.1 Thermoproteota archaeon
CACATAGTTAAGTCGAGGGGCGAATATGGGCCCACTAAGGTTAAGATACTGGAGAAAAAGGGCATCTTCGATGGTTGGGATGAAGAAGAGATCGTCTGGATGAGCCACTCTGATCACGTCTCTAAGGTACCTCAGGAGTTAAGCGTCACTGCCTTATCGGAAAATGGCTATGTGGCGGCATTTAGACATCGGGAGAAGGAAATTTACGGTGTACAATTCCATCCAGAGGTCAAACATACTCCTAAGGGCCAGATTCTCCTGAAGAACTTCGCATTGAGCATCTCAAAATCGGAGAGGAACTGGTCCACTGAAACAATCCTTCTTAGGATACTTGAAGAGCTTAGAAGGGAGGTAAAAGACTGTAAGAGTATACTATCAGCCGTCAGTGGAGGAATAGACTCGACGGTAGCGACGGTATTAGTGAACGAAGTTGCCGGAGATAAGCTGACCTCCATATTTGTCAACCATGGCCTCCTGAGGAAGAATGAGCCAGAAGAGGTCTTAAAGACCTTGAAAGAGATGGGTATAAATCCAATATATGTAGATGCCTCCGATAGATTCCTCTCCTCTCTGAGAGGGGTAACTAGCTGCGAGGAGAAAAGGAAGATAATAGGAGAGCTGTTTATTAAGGTGTTTACTGAAGCTTTAGAGGGAAAGGAATTCGACTGCTTCGTTCAAGGGACTCTCTATCCTGACATTATAGAGAGTGGTCGTGAGCCGGGTGCCGATAGAATAAAGAGTCATCATAATGTTGCTGGCTTGCCGGAATGGCTTGAAGCTAAAGTTATAGAGCCCTTGAAATTCCTCTATAAGGACGAAGTAAGGAGAATAGCAGCAAAGCTGGGACTCCCAAAGAAGCTAGTTGAGAGACATCCATTCCCAGGTCCGGGTCTAGCTGTCAGAATAATCGGTGAAGTCACTGAGGAGAAGCTCCGCATCGTAAGAGAGGCCTCAAGCATTGTTGAAGAAGTGTTAAAGGAGGAAGGTCTCTATAATGAGGTTTGGCAAGCGTTTGCTGTCGTTGGTGATGACAAGTGGGTGGGCGTTAAGGGGGATGCTCGTGTTGATGGCTACATAGTCACAGTCAGGATAGTGGAGAGCGAGGACGCCATGACCGCTGACTGGTACAGGATCCCCTATCATGTGCTAGAAGAGATCTCGAAGAGAATAACATCTATAATTCCTGAAGTGACTATGGTCACCTATTCAATTACGACAAAGCCCCCCAGTACGATCGAGCCCTGTTGATCACATTTTTAAATTTACTTCTGGGAAAATCCCTAAAATCGTCGATCTGCGATCAGTGGTATACTGAGCTTGAAGTAGAGGTGATTGTATGCTAGAAGTGATCCCTACAATCGTGGGAATCTTAGGCATACTGGTCGTCGCCCTGATCTACTACCTAGTTGTTAGGGAAGATCCAGGTACACCTGAAATGGTCGCAATAGCTTCATACATACAAGAAGGTGCCAATGCGTACCTGAAGAGACAGTTTTACACGATATTCATATTCATCGCTATAATAGCGGCCATACTGGGTATCTTAGAGGGACTAATCCCGGCAATCTCATTCCTAGCAGGCTCCATTTTGTCCCTGATAGCTGCCTACATAGGTATGAATGCAGCAGTTAAAGCAAACGTCAGGACGACTAACGCGGCCAGGACTTCTCCAGCGAAGGCCCTTAAGATAGCTTTCTGGGGAGGATCCGTCATGGGCCTCTCCGTTGTATCCCTCAGCGTCCTAGGCATAGGTTCGCTCTACCTGATAGTTAGGGCTCTTTATCCTATAGAGTCCCCCCAGCAGCTTGAGATGGCGCTACATACAATAGTACCTTTCGGCATGGGCGCAAGCCTAGCCGCACTTTTCGCGCAGCTTGGTGGTGGTATCTACACAAAAGCTGCTGACATAGCAGCGGATCTCGTTGGAAAAGTTGAAGCAGGTATACCGGAGGACGATCCTAGGAATCCAGCTGTGATAGCTGACCAGGTCGGTGATAATGTCGGGGACTGCGCCGGCAGAGGGGCCGATCTGTTCGAATCCTTCTCGGACAACATAATAGGGATGATGATCTTGGGAGTAGCTTTCTATACCCTCTATGGACTAAAGGGAGTCCTCTTTCCCCTGATGGCTGAGTCTGCAGGTGTTATATCGACGATAATAGCGATATTCCTAATCAGAGAGAAGACTAAAAATCCCATCACGGCCATTAACGTCTCACTCTTCGTATCCGGAGTTCTTAATGCAATATTCTTCTACTATCTCGCCGTAGAACTACTCGGAGACTATCATATCTTCCTCGCTGCCATTTTAGGGCTAATCGCCAGCCTGGTAGTTGGTGTTACTGTCCAGTACTACACAGGAACTGGTTATAGACCTGTTAAATATATAGCGGAATCCTCTCAGTTCGGTCCGGCCTTAGATGTGATTGCAGGACTTGCAGTTGGGCTTGAAAGCGCCTTCGTACCTTTAATAGTTATAGCAGCTGTAGTTTCCTTCGCATACATCGTTGCTGGACTTTATGGTATAGCTGCTGCCACCGCGGGGATATTGTCCACCACTGGTATAATAATGGCAGCCGATACATTCGGTCCAATCTCCGACAACGCTGCTGGAATAGCTGAAATGGCTGGGCTAAGTAAGGAGGTTAGAGAAGGCTTGGATCTCTTGGATGCTGTTGGCAATACCACTAAGGCCATAACTAAGGGGTATGCCATGGCTTGTGCCATATTATCCGCGTTTGTGCTCTTCTCAGCATATCTCAGCGCCGCAAAGCTCACCGATGTGACCATGCCAAGAGTAGACCTGGCGGATCCCTTCATACTGGTAGGCCTAATCTTAGGATCCACACTAGCCTATCTATTCTCGGCTCTAGCCATAAGAGCAGTAGGTAAGACCGCTAACAAGATGGTAGAAGAGGTAAGAAGGCAGTTCAGAGAGATACCTGGTCTCCTAGAGGGTAAGGCCAAACCTGATTATGCGAGAGCAGTAGATATATCTACAAAACATGCTCTCAAGGAGATGGTACTCCCAACGCTAATAACGTTCTTCGCTCCCATAATAATCGGGCTTCTCTTCCACAGAAAACCCCTAGGGGCTTTCATAGTGGGAGCTACTGTGGCTGGAGGCTTACTGGCGGTATTCATGATAAACGCTGGGGGAGCGCTAGATAACGCTAAAAAGCTCATAGAATCTGGACTTTACGGTGGGAAGGGATCTGAGGCTCATAAATCCGCAGTAGTTGGGGATACTGTTGGAGATCCACTGAAAGATACAGCAGGACCATCCCTACATATCTTCGTTAAGCTAGTAACCATAGTGGCCTTGACATTCGTGGCCTTCTTCCCGCCGTGAGTCTTTCTCTCACTCTTTTTCCAAGATGACAGCTGTGAATACTACACAACACTAGTTACCATTCCATAGTCAAGCAGGGTAGCACGAATCCCATTCACTCTCCTGTCCTTAAGGCCCTAAATGGCTATTCCACCTCTATCTGTTCTTCTGAAATCCCCCACTTCTCTTTCAACAGTTTTGCTACTTTATGTCTATGATCTCCTTGTAGAAGAACATATCCATCTTTATACGTTCCTCCACAAGCCAGAGTCCGCTTAATCTCTTTTAGAAAGGACTTCATAGTGTCTCTCGAAAAGGGTAGGTTTTCTATGATAGTAACGTCCCTTCCCCTCCTCCTTTCCGTTCTGATCCTTACCGGCCTAAGTTCCTTTTCAAC
>JAGGTZ010000083.1 GCA_021158805.1 Thermoproteota archaeon
ATGCCGATAATATGGCTCACATTACAATAGCTATAATAAAATTAATCCTTATAATGGTCGTAGTTTTCTGAAAAATCAAGCCTAGCAAAGCTTTTAACTTTATATTTCAGGTCTCGGACGGGGCAAGGGAATCATGGAAAGTCCGGCATTCAGCAACGAGGTGTTCATCACTTTCTCGCTTGGGATAATCATAGGTGTTGGAATAGGCTTAGTCGGGTTATTACTAGGAAAACTGCTAGCCCCAACGCGGGATCTTCCAAAGAAAAGAGAGAGATATGAGTGCGCTAATCCTCCGAGAGGGAGAGCAAGAGGTCTCTTCATGATGCAATATTACCCCTTCCTAATTCTGTTCCTGACCTTGGAGCCCATCATGATATACTCATTCTTATTCCTGCTAGAAGCTCATGTCAATATTGTTAACACTTTCCTGCTTTTCCTAGGTATCGTTGCAATTCTAGTGGCTCCCTTGATTTTCGGTCTATATTCCGTTAGGAGGCTGGAACTATGGTCTGCATGATGGAAGGAACTATGCTCCTGGGTAACTTAGAGAAATCCGCTAGGAAGGCAGCTGCTTGGCTTGTAAACAAGACCCCTATTAGAAACATAAGGGATTGGGGAATAGCCTTCTCCCTCTGGCCAGTTCACTTCACTACAGCGTGCTGTGGTGCTGAGTTCGCCGCCTCGGCAGCCCCTAGATTTGATACCGAAAGATTTGGTTTCTTACCTTTTATAGCTTCTAGACAATGCAATCTGTTGTTTATAGAAGGCACTCTCACTAAGAAAATGGGCGAGGCTGCAATATGGGTCTATGAACAGATGCCTGAGCCAAAGTTCGTCATCGCCATGGGTGCCTGCGGAATAGATGGAGGTATCTTCTGGAATAGCTACAATATCGTCAGGCCAATGGACATACTACCGGTCTCCGTCTTCATACCTGGTTGTCCACCAAGGCCCGAAGCTGTTGCACAGGCAATTATAATGCTCCAAAGGAAAATAAGGAAAGGGGAGATGGTGAAATATGAATTTTGAGGAGCTTAAGGCGAAAATAGAGTCTGAACTAGGAGATTTGGGCGCTGAAGTCTCCGGGAGGGAACCCAATGTTATAGATATCAAAGTTGATAAGGAGAAAATAGTTGAGGCGGCTAAGAGGCTTAAGTCGATGGGTTTTGATCATGTAAAGGCTGTTACAGCAGTTGATTTTCCCAAGGAGAGATTTGAGGTCATATACCATGCTTCCTCCTATAGCGACTTGGAACTCGCTTACTTTATAGTAAATCTCAGGACAAGCCTACCATATGACGACCCAAAGATGCCGACTCTCCTAGAGGTGTGGCCTAGCGTCTTATACCAGGAGCAGGAAGAGTATGACCTCATGGGGATCCTCTTTGAGGGCCATCCGAGGATGGAGAGGCTCCTCCTTCCGGAGACCTATGAGGGCATTCCACCACTGAGGAAGGAATTCAAGGTTAAGACGGAGGGGATTAACGTATGACAGTTGAGGAGAGAATTCTAGAACTTCTAATAGGACCACAACATCCAGCATCGGGCCATATGAGGCTTGTAGCTAAGATAGACGGTGATATAGTCGTTGAACTTAGGCCTAATATAGGGTATGTCCATAGGTCCGTTGAAAAATTAGCAGAGGTTAAGAAATATCTCCATATTATACCATTGGTAGAGAGGCCCTCTTTGGCAGATACTACTGCAAATAACCTTGCTTACGTCATGGCTCTAGAGAAACTGCTAGGTATTGAGGCACCTCCCAGGGCACAATACCTCAGAACACTGTTGGCTGAGATAAACAGGATTCACAGCCACCTCTACGGGCTAGGAATTCATGGAGTAATGATAGGATCCTCGACGGCCTACATGTGGTGCTTTGGTGACAGAGAACCTTTCATTGAGATAGCACAGGAGCTTACCGGTGCTAGGCTGACATACTCATACATTATCCCGGGTGGTGTAAGGAGGGACCTACCTCAGGGATTTGAGGATAGGGTTGAGAAGGTACTCAGGTATCTAGAGAATAGGATGAAGGACTACTTTGATATATACTTCAACAATCCCGTTACTAGAGCAAGGCTTGAAGGCGTTGGCGTACTTACCAAGGAAGATGCAATAAAGTTAGGTGTGACAGGTCCTAACCTGAGGGCCTCTGGGGTACCTTATGATGTGAGGAAGATTGAACCATATGCTGCATATCCCGAGCTTGATTTCGAAGTTGTAACTAGGGAGGAAGGCGATGCTCTAGCTAGAGTCTTTGTTAGGATTGGAGAAATACAGGAAAGCATGAAGATAATCAGGCAAGTGCTTAAGAACATACCAGAAGGACCGATATTCCACGAAAAATACGTTAAGATGGTCCCACCGAAGCTCAGAGAGTATATGAAGGAGACAGGAGAGGTAAAGTTCCCCGGAACATTTGCGAACCTAAGAGTACCAGCAGGTGAGGCGATTTCTAGGGTGGAGGGGGGAAGAGGAGAAGTTGTCTTTTATTTAATCAGTGATGGTAAGTCATTAAGCCCATACAGGATGAGAATGGTTACTCCATCGTTTAGGAATGTTATACTCTTTGAGCACTTAACAAAAGGGCACAGGGTTGCAGATATACCCGCAATATATGGTAGTTTAGACTACTTCCCGCCGGAGGCTGATAGATGATGCAGGATCTATTGAGTTTAATTTTCGAGCCCTATATCTTCGTTCCCCTGATATATCCTGGCCTCATAGTGGCTTTTCTGTTGTTACTGCTGGTTATATGGCTTGAGAGGAAGATAGCAGCAAAAGTCCAGCTAAGATACGGCCCACTTTATGTACTTAAGCCTTTAGGAGGAGTGATACAACTAGTAGCTGATCTACTGAGATACCTCTTCCAAGAACCAATAATTCCCAGAGCTACTGATAAGCTGGCCTTCATAACGACTCCAATATTGTTGTTCGCGACATCTTACCTTCCAGCAATTGCCTTACCGGTAGGTCCAAACTTCACGGCCATTAGGAGCGATCTAAGCCTTCTGTTGGTTCTAGCTCTCTCGACATTAGGTCCGATATTCACGCTTGTAATGGGATGGGCTAGCAATAACAAGTTCTCGTTGATAGGCGGAGTTAGAGAGGGATACCTTGTCGTCTCGTATGAAATCCCGATGTTCCTATCCGCTCTCTCAATGGCAGTGCTATATGACAGTCTCGATTTGATAGAAATAGCTGAAGCCCAGAAAGGGATGTGGGGAATCCTCTTGAATCCGCTTGCTGCTCTAACAATGCTAATACTGATCTACATGTCTACTAGCAAATTCCCATTCGAGATACCGGAAGCGGAGAGTGAGATAGTAGCTGGTCCATACACAGAGTATAGCGGTATACTTTACGGACTGGTGATGGGTGCATCCTACATAAAAATGTATGTCCTTAGCCTATTATTTGCAATCCTATTCCTAGGAGGATGGAATCCAGTACCCAGCTTTATGGCAAGCGATCCCATATTACCGGGCGTACTGGTATTCATAAAGGCCTTCATAATAATATTCATCGGGATATTCTTCAGGGCGGTCTACCCCAGATTCAGGATTGACCAAGCAATGAACATAGGGTGGCGTTTAACCTTACCCATGTCTATCCTATCGATTATCCTGTCTCTCCTCATTGTTTGGTTGGGAGGCGTCTGAATGTCTCTGGATAGGGCTATTCGTCATATTAAGGCCATAGCGACTGGTGCCAAATACATGCTAAGTGGATATAGGCTTACCATAATGTACCCCGATGAGATACAGGAGTACCCTGATGGTTATAGAGGGATGATAGAGTATGATTGGGACGCATGTACTAAATGCGGCCTATGCGCTATGGTATGCCCAGCTGATGCTATGAAGATGTATGTATCGAAGGAGGAATCGGAGGAGGGCAAGAGACCGGTTAGGCGACCGGGTATAAACTACACGAGATGCATATTCTGCGGTTTTTGTGTCTCAATATGCCCTGTCAATGCCCTAAGGTTTACGAAGATTCATGATGTGGCTTATTATACATTTGAAGAGCAGATATATCCACCAGAAGAGTTCAGGAAAGGAGCTCCAAGGCCACAATATGATAAGGAACCGAAGAAAGTTAGGGCTGTTCCTGATGAGAAGAGGGGGTTGAAATATGAACCTATTTGATCCGGCGTTCCTTTCCTTCTCCCTATCCTCCTTATTGATGCTGATATCCGCCATACTCATAGTGTGGCATAGGTCCATCGTATACTCAGCGTTCTTCCTCTCAATGCTAGGGGTGGGTAATGCAGTTCTCTTTGCAATGCTTGGCTTCCCAATAATAGCGCTATTTCACTTGGCAGTATACGTTGGAGCTGCCGTGACATTTATCCTGTTCTCAGTTGTAATGCTGAGAGAGGCACCCACAGTTGAAGTTCCCACCAAGTTACTCGCTATATTGTCATCTGTGCTCTTAGCGGTAATAATGATCAACATCTTTTCTGTCTTTAATGTCCAACCTGCCTATACCCTAAACTACAGGGACCTTACCTCACTGCTCGTGGACAAGTACTGGTTTGCGCTGATAGTGGCGGCACTGGCGTTAGTTACCACGCTGATAGAGGCTATAACTTTAGCTAGGAAGGAGGTGTGAGCGTATGGAGGTATTCTATTATCTTGTAGTATCCGCAGTCCTCTTTGCTCTGGGAGTTTACGGTCTCCTGGCAAGGAGAAACATAATCAGAATGCTCCTTTCCGCTGAGATTATTTTTAATTCTGCTCTGTTGGCCTTCCTCTCCCTAGCCTCTCTAGACGCTACCTATGTGGCGGAAGGGGGTTCTGTGGTCATATTGGCTATCTCCCTCTCCGCCGCCGAGGTTGGCGTCATAGTCTCAATAGCGCTGATGATGTTCAGGATGAAGAGGACCCTAGATGTGTACGAATTGAAGAAATTCAAAGGGTGATGGTATGATACTGGACTACCCATACATGTTCCTGTCTGTAGTAGTTCCAATGGTCATATCGCTAGTATTTCCATTCGTTGATATGGACAAGAAGGCATTTGCAACCATAAGCACAGTGCTCCTACTCATACCTCTAGCTATAGTGTCCTGGCTTAGCATAATTGGAGGCTTGAACGAACCAATTCTAGACCCTATTTTCTTCAGAGATCCATCTGTAGGGACATTTAGCATGCTGCTTGATTCCATAAGTGCTCCGTTAGCTATATCCATAGGCCTAGTTACCTCAATGATCTCATGGTACTCCCTCAGATACATGGAGCATAGATTTGAGGAAATGGAAGAGGAAGGACATAAACCACCAGGCTGGGGAGTCTACTACATGCTATACATACTGTTCTCAGCAGCGATGATGGGAACGGTTCTCTCCACTAACCTAATAGAGTTCTATATATTCTTGGAGATCTCCCTACTGCCGAGCTTCCTCCTCATAGCATTCTATGGATATGGTAAGAGGGAAAGGATAGCGCTTCTCTACCTAATATGGACGCATGTTGGTGCTCTGGCCTTCTTGGTCGGATCTCTAGTCTTAGGACTTAATGTAGGTACCTTTGACTACTTCAATCCCGTGAGAGCAGTCGCTAATCTCGGTCTAGGCGAGCAATTACCGGCGAGCATAATAACCCCGGTATTCATAGCAATACTGATAGGGCTCTTCGTGAAAATGGCAGTGTTTGGAGTACATATATGGCTGCCCTACGCGCATGCGGAGGCGCCTACTCCGGTTTCTGCTCTGTTGTCTCCTAACCTAATAGGAATAGCCGCATATGCAATGATCAGGATAGCCTACGTGCTTTTCCCCAGCGAGTTTGAGTCATTAGCCCCCTATATGCTTGGCCTAGCCCTACTAACGATAATATATGGTGGTCTCATGGCCTTGGCTCAGGATGACTTTAAGAGGTTCTTAGCTTACTCTAGCGTCTCTCAGATGGGCTATCTCCTGATGGGAATCGCTAGTGTTACAGCTATAGGAATGGCTGGGGCGATCCTTCACTATGCAGCGCACGCTGTTGGGAAGGCCTTGCTATTCGCTACGGCAGGAGTTCTCATAACGCAGCTTCATGGACTTAGGAGTATAGGTAAAATGGGAGGCCTCGCTCCTAAGATGCCTATTACAGCCTCATTAGCACTGATAGGATTCATGCACATAACTGGAATACCTCCCTCCTTAGGACTGTGGAGCGAAGTGCTCATACTAGCCGGAGTCTCTAACTTCGCAGTGGCCATAAACCAGTTCTTCTGGGTTGTCTTATTCCTTCTAGTAGGTATAGGACTTTCAACAGCCTATTCCTTCATCACAATGAGGAGGATATTCTTCGGTCATCCTTCAGAAGCCGCTGGGGAAGCTAAGGAGGCTGGAATAACCCTTCTAGGGCCTATGATCATAATAGCAGCAGTAGGGCTCCTCCTATTCTTAGTGCCTCAACTCCTAGTAGATCCAATGATCAGAGCCCTAGAGAGTCTTCTAGGGTGATCTAATGGTAAACTATGCAATACTGACATGGCTAGTGCCCTACATAGGAGCAGTCTTAGCGCTCGTCTTTAGCAAACTCGAGAGGGTAAGGGACGTCATTGCAGCCCTTGCCCTCTTCATCTCAGCTTTACTATCTACTATCGTGCTTCAAGAGGTAATATCATCCAGCGAAGGGGTTATACATGTCTCCTATCCTTGGATCTCTACATTCGGGGTAACCTTTGGGGTCTATGTTGATTCCTTAGCAGCCTTCATGGCATTTATCGTTGCATGGCTTAGCTTCCTCATAGGAGTTTACAGTCTAAAATACATGGAAGGAGATCCAGGACTTACTAGATACTGGTTCTTCTTCGACTTCTTCGTTGGCAGCATGCTCCTTCTCGTGCTAGCTGATAACTTAATACTGATGTTCATGGGCTGGGAGGGTACGGGTCTCGCCTCCTATGCGCTGATAGGGCACTGGTATACAGATAAAGACGAGAAATGCGTTGGAGATGTAGGGAGGAAGGCTTTAGGCGTTCCTATGTGGTTTAGCCCCAGTCATAGTGGACTGAGAGCAATAGTATTCACTAGATTAGGTGATGTTGGATTTATAGCAGCAATAGGTGCCATCTACTACTTCACTGGAACGCTATCTATACCCGCTCTCGCTGAGAATGTCGCCGGGTGGGCCGGACCTCTGGCGAAAGCCGGAGTGCTGTTTCCATTCCTTCTAGTCTTCTCGCTGGGAGCTATGGCCAAGAGCGCACAATTCCCCTTCCACGAATGGCTTGTCACTGCGATGACAGGTCCTACACCAGTTAGTGCGCTGATACATGCCGCAACCATGGTGAAAGCAGGTGTCTACTTCTTACTGAGGTTCTCTCCCATATTCATGTTGGCTGCTCATTCAGTGCCCGGGGCTGCTCCTCAAGTTCATGCGTATTTCTCAGCAATCGCGCTAATTGGAGGGTTTACTGCGTTCTTCATGGCAACTCAGGCGCTCGTGGCGAGAGAACTCAAACTCATACTGGCGTTTTCAACCGCCTCACAGCTCGGCTACATGTTCTTGGCGCTCGGGAGCGCTGGTCTTATCGCAGAATTCCCAATGGGATTCCTTGCTGGCTTCTCTCACCTAATGAGTCATGCGATCTTCAAGGCGTCCCTATTCTTAGCAGCTGGAGCGATAATACATGCGGTTGAGTCTAAATACATAGACGATATGGGTGGACTCTCTTCCTTCATGAAGGCTACCTTCCTCGCGATGTCAATTGCGGCCCTGAGCTTAGCCGGCGTTCCTCCCTTAATGGGCTTCTGGAGTAAGGACACTATCATAGAAGTGGCGAAGGAATCTGAGATGTTCCTTCCATTCTTCTTTGGTGTAGTTACAGCTGCTTTAACAGCCTTCTATTCCACTAGGATGGTTGTCAGGACATTCCTGTATGAAAAGTCCCACAATGTGGAGCACTTAGAGAAGGAGCATGAACTCCATGAAGCACACCCCCTAATGCTAGTGCCTTATCTTGTGTTAGCACTTATCTCACTGATAGGCGGACTAGTATGGCCTATTTACGGTCCTGAATTGTTAAGTGAAATGGTAAAATCCGTCTTAGGAATAGAGGAAGTCTTCCATCCAGAGATCCACCTCGACATCGGATTACTGGCTACATCGCTCGTAATGGTGTTCCTAGGGATTGGAATAGCTTGGATCCTTTATCAGACTGGGAGTGGCAGATCTGCAGTAATATCGATTACTGAGAACCCAGTTGGAAAAGCGCTCTATAACTTCTTGTACGACAGGTGGTACCTCAACTCCATATACTACATAGTAATCGTGGGAGGTTTCGCTGCTCTGTCTAGAGGGATATTCAAGTACTTCGACAGCCTAATAGTGGATGGCTTCTATCACAAGTTCATACCTTGGATAACTGAGAGATTCAGTACTCTAGGCTTCAAGTACTTCGAGACCGAAGTTATAGACGACACTTATCATGACAGGGTCGTGAGGATGTTCAAAGCCTTTGGGTCTGCTGTAAGGAAGGTCCAGACAGGTCTGGTGAACCAATACCTCGTGATGTTCTTCCTAGGGCTAATGCTCATACTGTTGTACTTGCTATGGGTGGGATGAAATATGGAATGGATCATATGGGCGCTAATTGTGGTCTTGGGTGGCTTAGGACTCGTGCTGCCTACGATAGATTACATTAAGGAGACAAAAGTCAGCCCATACTTGACTTTACTTGGTACTGCTACTGCCTTGGTTCTAGTACTGTTGCTAACTTTCAGTAGAAGAAGCGGTATTCTATTTGATGGGGCCTTAAGAATAGATACTATCTCCTCATACCTCGCTTTAATAGCTACTCTTGGTGCATTCTTGGTTAGTTTAGCCTCAGTCACCCAGGCCAAAGACTGGAGCACCGCTCCTAGCCTTTACTCCCTCCTCCTGCTAGCATTACTCGGGGTATACTTCATACTCTTTGTCAATGATGCAACTGTACTTGTGGCAGCTTGGGCACTAGTAGCTGTCGCCTCATACGTCCTAGTTGGTGTGAAGAAGGACGAAGCCTCCTTAGAAGCTACAACAAAGTATGCTATAATGGGTGTAGCCTCCTCATCGCTCTTAATATTTGGGTTAGCCTTCGTGCTTGGAGTAACTAAGGTCACACAGCTTGTACCGCTTACAGGGGTCCCAGATACGTACAAACTTACCCTCATCTTGGGTGTTATGGCGCTGATAGCTGCCTTCGGTTTCAAGCTAGGTGTAGTTCCCTTCCATGGCTGGCTTCCTGATGTCTATGGAGGGGCCCATCCACTGGTCGTCTCCTATGTGTCGGGTGTAATAAAGCTCATAAGCATTGGGGCCTTCTTAAGGGTTCTTATGCCTTTAATTCCGGCTATAGCAAGTGAGTGGTTCCTAATACTTGCCATACTCTCAGTTATCACGATGTTCTATGGAAATCTAGCTGCTTTAGTCCAAAGAAATGTCCAGAGGATGATGGCTTACTCAAGTATAGGCCACGCTGGCTATTTCCTAATAGCCTTCGCTGCTTTATCGTTTAACGAAGCTAGAACATTAGCCCTTCAGGGTATAGGGTTACATGTCACCACATACGTCCTTGCCAAGGTCGGGATATTTGTTGGCCTCGCATATTTCGCTAGGAAAGGAGTAGAGCTAACGTTAGATGGTATGAGTGGCATAGGTAGGAAGATGCCCCTAACCGGGACCTTCTTCTCACTACTGCTCCTCAGCCTAATGGGGATGCCCCCGCTAATAGGGTTCTGGAGTAAATTCCTATATATCTTCTATTCAGTGGTCAACGTAGCACCTTGGCTGGCATTTTTGGGTATAGTGAACAGCGGCATCTCCGTTGGTTACTATGCAATAGTGATAAGGTACTTATTCTTCGCAGAGCCCCCTGAACTATCAATAGAAGAAGGAAATGACCCAGAATTGATTGTCTTAGCGATAACAGCGACTCTAGGGGTTATCATAGGCATAGGATTTGTTGGAGCAATTGCATCTTTCCTCTCATAACTTTTTCCCTATTAACTTGTAATATTGTCTCCCCTCCATCTAGACACCTTTACCCTAAGATAGTAAGGATTAGATGGGTTTACCCTCTTTTTTCTCAATTTTTAGTTGAAATTAAGGGAGAGGTTTCTCCTCATCCTGATAGAAACATTTTAATAATTAATCCCTACAAAATTCTCAGGTATCAGCGATGATTAAACAAAAATGTAGTAATGGACGATACCATTATGGATCGCCCCCCAAGAACATCGCAGCGAGGTCAGAGCAAATCGAAGAAGATGAGCTGATACCTCTCCGCATAGGGGACCCTTCATAAGGGTCGGGGCAGCTCCTTTGATGCGCCTTATGTTGGGACGGCGCTGTGGGGGTCGGGGGGCTAGCCTTATGGGCTGGCTCCCCCTATTTTCTAATCAAAAGCTTCCAGAAAACAAAGTCTCCTTTAAAGGGCTGTGGATTTGAGGGGCTCAAATATCAGCTTTAAACATTTCGAAAAATTCTTCTTATGAGACATTATATCATCAAAAGGGTGGTTCCTATCTTCCTCCCGTGGAGGAAGATAAGGGACTTCAACTGCCTTGCATGTGGTGTCTGCTGCTACAATTTCAAAGTCCCCCTAAAACCTCACGAGGCCGTAATGATTGTGAGGAACTTTGGGAGAAAATACATCACTTCAAGCTGGGGTAAACAATATATAACCAAGGGGGATGGGGAACCTTGCCCCTTTCTCCTTAGAAAAGGAGATCTGAGCTTGTGCACCCTTCAATCCCTAGGTATGAAACCTACTGCATGCAAGGTATGGCCCTTCTATATATTCAAGAGACCAGCCTATGGGAAAGAGGAGGAAGCTTACTTTTCTCATAAGTTTGGAAGCTTCTACGTCTACGTAGATCAGAGATGTCCGGGTCTAATAATGGGGAAACCCTCATTGAGACTCCGTGAAACAATCTCAGAGGCTATAGAAATATGGTTAGGTACTAGGAGGGAACAAGACCTAACCTGCAGCTCACGAGCCGCATTATCTACTGGGGTAATACAATCTCTACACTGGGCAGGCAACTCGATATTGACAGTATAGTAGAACCCTCTGCCACATGGGCTAATCGAGATAAGGCAACTTCTGGCTTTTTATTAATATCTAGGAAGAAATGAGAGATTATTTTTCGGCAAATTTTGTTACCAGAAGGTTTATTAGTGCAACCTGGTATTGTTACTTGCCGGGAAAGGGGTGGTGTAGGCGGTCAAGGTAGGCCTTGACCGTCGAATGCCTGGCCGGAAACCTCGAAAGAGGTGGAAGGCCGGGAACCCTCAATCGTGAGGTTGAGGGACCCCCCCGAAAGTCTACTTTTCTTATATACCGTTCACTAATCTGAGTAGGCTTACTACGATAGCAGACTTACCTCAAATATACTTACAAATATTGATGTAGACCCTAGAACTCAGCTCTATAATTCTTCCTTCATCTACATAGACTACCAACACTCCATTAAGCTTTGCCACCCTTAGAAGCTCAAGAGGGACGGGTGGGTTCCTGTAATATCTGTCTACTAGATCCTTCCACTTCTTGAGCTCTGTCTCAGATCTAGAATGAGGGGGATCCATTAAGAAAGGTGGTAATTCCATCAGATAAGTCGGTGGGGCGGCCAGATAAAATCTATCAGCATACTGGCTGTATCTAGCTATCTTGCTGGCTACTCTAGCTCTGCAGAAGGAATCTGGATCTAAAGCATGCTCAGGTGGGACAAAACCTGTCTCAACCTCTACTATCATCTTTTCATCATTAACTCCCATGACATCACATCTAAGGTCATCTAGGCCTACCTCTACGTCAACTTGGAATCCCTTACTCAACAGATGAGCTGCGACCACGAGTTCCATCACCGAGTGATTTATCTTAACAGCTCCCTGCTCATATAAGTCGGTGAGCTTATCTATTAGAGGTACCAATCTGGACCTTGAAACTCCTTTCAACGAAATCCTA
>JAGGTZ010000048.1 GCA_021158805.1 Thermoproteota archaeon
AGTAGCTACTGGGAGAGTTGTAGTCTTCCAGATGGCTATGAGAATCAATTCTGTCACCACTATCCTAGATATGGGGAATGCTATCAACCAAGAGAGGCTTACCCTCAGATAAGGATGCTTCAGTCTTTGAGGAAGGGGGAGCTTAAACAGGATCAAGTCCAGATAATAAGATATTAGTAACAGTGGAAGGAAACTCGCTATCGTGTAAACTACCCCGAAAAATCCACTCCCCCATATCGTTAGGATGCCAAATGCGATCGCAGGCACTAAGGAAGAGAGGAGACCAACCCACCTGACATATATGAATTTTGGTGGCGCCCTAATCATCTCGACAACCCCCCCTGTAAAATAAAAAAGGTTAGGGAGGTGTTACTCCAAGATCTCATACGGACTCTCAGAGGGCCATTTTGGTATGAGAGGGACGAACATTATACCCCCTACGACTACGTATCTTAATGTCTGATCTCCAGTGTTGAATACCCTATGTCTCACTCCCTCAGGCAGGAATACCCCATATCCCTTCTTAACCGGGTACTTCTCTCCTTCTATCTCGATCTCCCCCTCTCCCTCTAGTATATAGTAGACTTCCTCACACCTATGTCTATGGAGAGGGGTATGATGACCGGGATCTACCTCCACAACACCAAGAATTAGGCTCTTTGGATCGGGATCGACGGTCTCAGGATATATTACCTTCAAGTCCCTGACAGGCCTGTAGCCCTCTGCCCCTCTCTCCATAGGAGCTCCTCCTGATACCTCCTCAGGCTTCACCACATACTTGGGCATGATCACACCTCCTCCAAATCCTTCCTCAGAAGCTCGTGTGGGGGTGAAAATATCTCTATAACAACGACTTCCTCCAAAGCCTCCCCTTCATGCTCCGCGTTGGGAGGGATTATGTAAGCGTCCCCCGGTGACAGTTCGTAAATTTTTTCTCCTATTCTGAGCTTGAGCTTCCCTCTAACTACATACCCCGCTTGCTCATTAGGATGAGAATGGGTTTGGATCTTAGCTCCCTTCCTCATATTGAGTTCTAAGAGAAGTATTCTTTCGCCTAAGGAGAGTACTCTCCTAAATACGCCTGGCCAGGTCTCTACGACTTTCGCTTCCTCGTGACGAAGCATCCTGTACATGATGTACCCTACAAAAACCCATACCCTATAAGTAATAACGGTACCCCTCTTGTGTAGTTCGTATAGAATCCATGGGATGTTATCGATACAGCTAGCTACCTTAAAAAATAATGCCACATTCTAGGCGAATAGCGTTATAAATTTCCTGATAACATAATACGTAGAGTTAAGTTATATCTAGGCATTAATTACCTCATGTTCTAGTGTAAATTTTCTTAACTTGTAAATTGAAATAATTGCAGATAGATTTAAATTATTTGCCTAGGAGTTCTTAGACAATAGTCTTTGGAGGTGCCTCTAGGTGCCAGAAGAGGAAAACCTGATTTTTGGAAGGTTCAAGAAGCCCTTCAACGTAAAGGATCTACCTGATTTCCCTGGATGGGCAGCAATGTTCGGACCTGGCTTAGTATGGGCGGGCCTATCGCAGGGCAGCGGTGAGTTGATATGGTGGCCCTACATGGTCGCCAAATACGGACTCTTCTTCCTTGGTTGGCTCATATTCTATGCCTCTCTCCAGTACTGGATTAACTTGGAGATAGCTAGGTACACGATAGCAACTGGAGAGACAATCTTTGAAGGTTTTCATAGAGTCAATAGGTTATATGGATGGTTTGCGTTCGTTGTTACTCTAATCATTTACTTATGGGTTGGTGGATACGTCTCTGGAGGAGCCACAGCCCTAGCGAAGCTCACGAACTTCCCAGCAGGATGGGATGCGGCTGGACAGACTCGATTCTGGGCAGAAGTTGCGATATTCCTAATATGGGTTATGTTCATGATCGGTCCGGTAGCATACAAAATCGTGGAGTATATCGAATCCTTAGCAGCGATAATATCCTTCGGTGGTATGCTAATAGTAGTGCTTCTATCTCCTGCCGTAGCTAAGGTTGCTGGTGAGTACTTCTCCGGACTCGTCCCCTTCAGTAGTGGGTTTAGTATGCTCCCACCGAACTTCGACAAGGCAGACATGGGAATATTTATCACACTGATTGCTTATACGGGAGCTGGTGGCGTCTGGAATCTCCTTTACAGCTTCTGGGTGAGAGATAAGAATGCAGGAATGTCTGCTCACATAGGCAGAGTAACCAGCCCGATAACAGGAGAACCTGAGCCCATACCAGGCGTTGGCGTTGCTTTCCCAGACACTCCGGAGAACAGGAAGAGATGGAAGGATTGGGTTACCTGGCTCTGGGCTGACAATCTCTTTGGGGTTGTCTTTAATCTGATAACTATATTCCTTACGACATTGTTGACGTATGCTATCCTAAGACCTGAATATCTTGCAAAGGGAGCTGAGGCCCTTCCGACGGGATTTAAACTGGTAGTAGTGCAGGCTGAGTGGTTCGGTCACCTGTGGGGAGATGTAGGAAGAGCTATACTATACATCGTAGGGTTCTTCTTCCTAGTAGATGCTTACATAACGGCATTAGATGGTGTCGGCAGAGTATTCGCCAGTAACCTCTACACGATACCGGGCATACCTGAGAAGATAGAGTATAGGAAGATCTACTACTACCTCGTGACAGTCTACACGGTGATAGGGGCTATAACTGTATTACTGCAGAAGCCGGGCTTTCTGATAATCCTAACAGGCGTTGGCAATATGTTCCTCATGGTCATATACACTTGGCTGTTCTTCTACCAGAACTGGGTGCTGCTGCCTAAAGTACATCCTGCCGGCAAGACTGTCAGACCTGGCTGGATACCGTTCATCTTCCTACTCATAAGCGCTATAATGTTCACATACGCCTTCGCTCTCTACATCAACGTGCAGTTCCTCGGAGGCTGACTTTTCCCATCCTCCTTTTTCTATCTACGCATTTTGCAAAATATTTTAACTCTTACTTTTTTAAAGGTACCGGTTTACTCTGATAGGTGATATCGTGGCCAAGAAGGTCCTTATTGTAGCCGGTGATGCTGTAGAGGCTCAGGAGCTTTTTTATCCGTATTGGCGCCTCAAAGAGGAGGGATTTGAGGTTCATGTAGCTGCACCCTCCAAGAAGACGTTAATGACCGTAGTACATGACTTCGAGCCAGGATGGGAGACCTACACTGAGAAGCCAGGGTACAGATTTGGGTGGGTTGATAAGGAATTCAAAGAAGTTGATCCAAGCGAATATGATGGCCTTCTAATCCCTGGCGGGAGAGCTCCTGAGTACATAAGGTTATCACAGGACCTCGAGAGAATAGTAAGGTACTTCTTCGAGGCCAACAAGCCCGTCGCCGCTATATGTCATGGACCTCTGATACTTACAGCCTATAAACTAGTTTCAGGGAGAAAAATGACTTCTTATATAGCTGTAAGCCCAGATCTAAAGGCACAAGGAGCTGAATGGGTTGATCAGGAGGTAGTAGTAGATGGAAATCTAGTGACAGCTAGGGCGTGGCCTGATCTACCATCATGGATGAGGGAGTTCATAAAGCTATTGAAGGGCTGATCAACCCGTGATCCCCCTAGAAATACCTCTATATTTTTCAAATATTGTCCTGCTAGGTGCTAGTGAACCTTAGTTATAAGGTCTGTAGGTTAGAGGCCCATTCGATTATCTTTACGTAACCTTCAATCGCTTTCCTAACCTCTTTGATGCTAACCATCTCATTAGCTCTGTGAGCCATCTCCTGATCTCCTGGACCATATCCGATGGTAAATATACCTTCTACACCAGCCGTGTAGGAGCCATCTGTCCCAAACCTCCAGACCATTGTGTCTACACCCAGTACTCTAGAAAGCTCTCTGACCAGTGGACTCTCATTTAGCCAAGCAGGGAACCAAGCTTCTACTTCCTCCTCAAAACCGGTGTAGCACAATATCCTCCGCTTAACTATCTTAGCGTTCGGCAACCCCCCTAAGATTGACTGCTTGCTCTCGCCTAATACCACTCTCCTATCTAATAGGACCTCACATTTATCGGGGATAACTGGAACAATCCCAGGACTACATCTCACACTTACTGGTGCTATAGAGGCTCTTCCTAAGCTAGGATGATAGGGTAATTCCGTCTTAGCTAGTGTTTTCAGGAAATCACAAATGTGGTAAAGGCAGTTGTCTCCCAAATCAGGCATGCTTGAGTGGGCCGCCCTCCCCCTAATAGTCACTACGATCTCCGCCCTCCCCCTGTGTCCTATGGCTAGCTTCAGCGAGGTTGGCTCACCTAAAACTACTAAACTTGGCTTCCTTCTGAGGGTAGAGAGGAAATGGCTTATGCCAAAGCCCTCTTGGTC
>JAGGTZ010000151.1 GCA_021158805.1 Thermoproteota archaeon
CTCACGGCTTAAGTATAATGCCTGGAAAGCCCACTCTGATGGCGATTATAGGTGAAACTCCACTCATTGGGCTACCGGGATATCCTGTATCTGCAGCTGTTGCCTCATTTGAGGTATTGATTCCTACGGTTGGGAGGATGTTAGGGATAAGGGGTAAGCCTACCTATCCGAAAATAGAGGCCATCTTAACTAGAAGGATCGCTTCTAGACCAGGAGTGAGGCATTATGTACGAGTAAAGCTGGATAAGGAGGAGAACAGGCTCTTAGCTACACCCGTAAGGATTGGGGGGTCTGGTATAATAAGCTCACTTACTGAAGGCGATGGGTTCGTTATAGTTCCAGAGGATTTGGAGGGATATGAGGCTGGTGAGGTCGTTGAAGTATTAGTGTACAAGAGGTGGCTTGAGCTATGAGGAAGGTATTTAGAAGGTTATCCGACCTAAACGAGGTACTTACCATACTAGCTAGGTACCCCCCTCCCGAGAGAGTAGAGGAGGTAGCTCTATCAGATGCCCTGGGAAGAGTGCTTGCAGAAGACGTAGTCTCCAACGTAGATGTTCCTAGCTTCGATAGGGCTGCCGTTGATGGTTATGCTGTCCGGGCAGAGGATACGTTCTGGGCTGATGAGGATAACCCTATTAAGCTGAAGGTGATCGGTAAATCTTCCGCAGGACACCCCTTCTTAGGAGAAATTGGTCCTAACGAGGCAGTTGAAATAGCTACCGGAGCCGCAATTCCAAAGGGAGCTAATGCCGTGGTTATGGAGGAATACACTAGTAAGGAAGGTAGTCATATACTGGTATATAGAGCAGCATCGCCAGGTGGTCACATCCATGGAGCTGGGTCCGACATAAGGCGTGGAGAGACAGTAGTGTACAGAGGTACGGTATTATCAGCTAGAGAGATAGGTGTCTTGGCTGCGGTAGGAATTGAAAGGGTCAAAGTATTCTCAAAGCCAAGAATTGGCATCTTCTCAACCGGAGATGAACTCGTTCCCCCTGGACAACCTCTTGAGTTCGGGAAAATATATGATGTAAATTCTTTCACCATTTTCAGTTCTGTTAAAAGGGATGGAGGTCTCCCGGTAATGTTAGGAATACTCCCAGATAGCTACGAGAAGATTAAGGAGGCCCTAAGCGATGCGTTAGAGAGATCCGATCTGGTGCTGCTATCCGGGAGTACGAGTGTTGGTGCTGGTGACATTATGTATAAAATTCTAGATGAATTAGGACCTCCAGGCGTCTTAGTTCATGGAATAGCGATTCATCCTGGGAAGCCTACGATAATAGCTGATTCTGGGGGGAAGCTCATAATTGGACTACCGGGATATCCCACGAGCGCACTTACCATATACAATACCATAGTCTCTCCACTCATAAGGAGATGGAGTAGAAAGCCAGAAGAAGGAGAAAAGATGGTAAGGGCTATAGCTGCGGAGCGTATATTTGGAGAAAAAGGTAGGAAAGACCTACTTCCCGTTCACCTAGTAAGGGTAAAGAATCAGGAGATATTAGCTTTTCCAGTTCCTACAGGGTCTGAAGCTATTACTACGCTCTCTAGAGCTGATGGCTATATAGTACTTGAGAAAAATCAAGAGATAGTAGAAGAAGGGGAGGAAGTACTCGTCTACCTATATGAGGGAGCCAGAATAGCTGATGTGTCCGTTATAGGGAGTCATTGTCTAGGACTTGAGCTAATACTATCTGAGTTGAGGTCTAGAGGCCATTACGTTAAAACAGTTTTCCTAGGCTCTACAGGTGGTTTTAAGGCGATAAGTAGGAAGGAAGCAGATATCTCTGGTGTACATGCACTAGATCCTGAAACTGGCCAGTATAACATTCCTTTTATAGAAAGCTTCTCTTTAGAAGGCAAGGCTGTTTTAGTAAGGGGATATGTGAGAGAACAGGGGCTTATAGTACAGAAGGGGAATCCTAAGGGCATTAAGTCGATAAGAGACTTGTTAGAGAGAGATGACCTCACGATAATAAATAGGAACAAGGGATCCGGTACCAGGATCTTATTCGACTCCCTTCTGAGGAAGGAGGCCGAGGAAGAAGGAATCCCCTTCGACGAGCTAGTCAAAAGGATCAAGGGATACTGGAATGAGGCCAAATCCCATAGTGCCGTTGCGGCAGCCGTATACTACGGAATCGCTGATGTCGGTATTGGAATAAGAACTGCAGCTAGGCTCTATGATTTAGATTTTATACATCTAGCGGATGAGAGATATGATTTCCTGATCAGGAGAGATTCCATAGAAAAACCGGCCGTTAAGGACTTTATGTCGCTATTAACAGAACCTTACGTTAAAAGGAGATTAGAAGGATTAGATGGCATCAAGATCGATGAAGACATGGGCCGTATCATTTATGAATAGCGCCTCTCCTAACCAACCAAACTAGATGGGGAGCCTCCGGAAGTATTAGCTTCTCTAAAGCTAGTTCGACACCATCAGGTGATCCAGGTAGTGCGAAGACTAGACTACTAGAGTAAACTCCGGCAAGTGCCCTACTAGCTATAGCAGCGCTTCCAATTTGTGAATAGCTGATCCACCTAAATAGTTCACCAAACCCTGGTATTTCCTTATCTAATAAAGGTTTGATCGCCTCAGGAGTAATGTCAGTAGGATGTATACCTGTCCCACCGCAGAAAATGACAACGTCAGAGTCCCTAACGGATTCCAAAAGTGACGATCTTATTGCATTTATATCGTCAGGAATTATCTCCTTTCTCTTGATTACATGACCTTTTTCAGAGATCCTTTTTTCCGCTATTTCTCCCGTAACATCTAGTCCACCAGTTCCTCTAGCCCTAGAGGTACTAACTACGAATATTGAGAAATAGAGCTTCTTAGGAGCATGCTGTTTGTGTTCATCAGGTACCGACATATGTGAAACGGGAAGACTAACTTAATATTCTTTTATCAACCTTACTCGCTGGGTATACATGAGCCATAGAAAACAGGGAATAGAAATAACGCTTGGCTTACAGGAGTATTTAACAGCCATACTTAGGCTGAAGAGGAGGGGTAAGAAGGTAGTAAGGGTTAAGGAACTTGCTGAGGAGATGAAAGTGAAGCTTTCTAGTGTCACTGATGCTGCAAAGAGGCTATCAAGAATGGGATTGATCCAATATGAGAAATATGGATACATAGATCTAACGCCCGAAGGAGAAGAGGTTGCTTTAAGGTTAAGTAAGAGAGAAGAAATCCTTATGAAGTTCTTATCAGAGATCTTGAAATTAGATGAGGATGTTGTAAGAGAGGAGGCCTGCTGGATGGAGCACGGAGTAAGCGAGGCCACAATAGACAGATTATTGCAGCTAATGGAATTCTTGAGCACTTGCGTAGATAAATTTGATGAAAGATTCTCCAAATATTTAGAATACAGAGAATGCTAGCCATCTAAAACATAATTGTGAGAGTTAACCGCGCTTACGAGATCAGTTTTATGAATATAAGGTCAGATTAAAAAGTTAAATAGAATCACGCACCTTATACCGAGGCCTTAGGAGGTGTTGAGCATGGCCAAGTACAGGATAGTTCAAGATAGGGAATCCTGCATAGCTGATGGAGTTTGTGCCTCACTCTGTCCAGATAACTGGATCATGGATGAAGATGGGTTGGCCTCTCCCATAAAGACCGAACTTGATGACCTTGGGTGCAACATGGAAGCTGCAGAAGCCTGCCCTGTCAACATAATACATATCTACGAGATAAAAGAGGACGGGTCCGAAGTTCAACTAATCTAAGCTAAACCTTTTCTTTTTTAGAAAGGGCGGTGGGCTCCCCCGAGGTGGATGTAAGGTCTGCGGGGTTACCCTCATCTCGGGGGTGCTCGCCCCAGCCTCCCAGCAGCGCTGACCGTCCACCTTAGGGATGCTCCCTTCCGGGCCTGACCCGTTTCGGTGGTAAAGGGGCTGACCTCCTCCCTCCGGAGGAGGATACCCCACCGGCAGCCCGCTGGAGCCGGGGATCATAGCTCCCGAGATGGGGTCTTTCCCCACATCCCTACATCGCCCTCGGGGGTTACTGGCCCCGGCCTTAGCCTTCCGGAGGAGGGGACGGCTACTCCCCCGGCCCTACCCCACCGCCCGGGTGGTATTAGCTGTCCACAATAAAAAAGGTGATTGACATCTAATACAGGTAATATGTTAGATATTATACCAGCCCTCGTGTTAAATCGAAAATACCCTGACCTCCTCCCCGTATGCCACATATACCTCATCCGCTAGATTTGTGAAGATCCCTACATCCACAACTCCGGGATATAGCTTTATTTGCTTCTCTAAGCCCTCAGGATCTTCTATTGGCTTACAATAAGCATCTACTATGTAACTACCATTATCTGAGATGAAGAGGTCCCCGTTTATCTCTCTAAGCCTTACCTCTACGTTAAGTGACTGCTCCAGCATCCTTAATGTCCACTCTAGGCCATAGGGAAGAACCTCTATTGGCAGGGGCTTTCTCGTACATAGCCTCTCGACAACTTTTGTATGGTCAGCTATTATCACATAGTAGTCACTACTTGTAGCCAATATCTTCTCCCTGACAAGGGCGCCTCCACCACCCTTCAGTAAGTTAAGATCGCTATCTATTTCATCAGCCCCATCTATGGTGATCTCAGGTCTCCCATAACTGGGATCGACTATCTCAAGGTTGTTCTTACGAGCTATGGCCTCTATTTGGCTCGAGGAGGGGATTACCTTGATCTTTCGAGCCAGCTGGGAGGAGGAGAGTACCTCGACGAATTTGGCTACTGTCGTTCCCGAACCGAGGCCCAGAAGTTCGATTCCCTCAACTAATTTTAGTACATGTCTAGCTACTACGGTTTTCTCTAACTCGACATCCAATGCCATCACCTTGTGACTATCTCAACGATATCCAAATCCTCTAGGATGAAGTCAGGGCCTACCTTCATCGGGGAGTATGGAAGCCTGTCTGACCATACTTTAGCGTATCTGAAGCGCTCTCTGAATGATTGGTGGATTATTCCGGCTAGATCTAAGACAGTAGATCCTCTAGATAGTATTACAGCTCTATCAGATGGCTTTTTCTCATTCCTAGATTTTGTAAATACTCTTATAAGTCCGAGTTCCCTTATAATAGCCTCTCCGATTTCATCCTTTGAAGGGAGTCCTCTTGGAAACGGAATTATCATTACAGCCTTATCTCCATACTTCTGTTCGATTTCCTCTATTACAGAGGTGGTCTCAAGCAAATCCGTCCTCGTGATGAATACTATGAAGGGTTTATACTTTTTCTCACCGAAGACGGCCTCCTCTACATCCTCCAGAGTGACTTTTCCCTCTATTTCCACCCATGCCCTATCTATACCGTAGGAGGAGAGTAATTTCCTGATATCTCTCTCTGTCCCATCTAGTATCTTGCCCTTGTTCACGATTATTATGGTGGGCGCCGCTCTGCTCCTCCTTATCCGCACTCGACCACTTGGTCGCTCCAAAGATATCCCTCTAGACTCAAGTAGGCCTATTAGCTCATCTATCTGGCTAGATGGATCTTCTAACGCATTAACGACAAGCCCTAGAACGTCAGCATTTCCTGCTATTGCTATCGCCAAGTTAGAAGGTCCTCCTTGCCCTCCCTGGATTAAAGGAGGCGTCTCCACCACTTGAATCTGGGTTCCCTTGAATTCCATCATTCCTTCAACGGGTCTAAGTGTCGTAAATGGGTTAGGGGAGACCTCTACCCTCGCATTCGTCAGAGAAGCTAATATGGTGCTTCTACCAGAATTAGTATATCCTACTAAGGCTAACTGTGCTGCTCCTCTCTTTTCTACAAATAATGTAGGGCCTTTCGATTTTTTCCTTGCTTTCCTCCTCTCAATCTCTTCTCTGAGTTCAGCCATCCTCCTCTTTATGAATTTCTCCATCTTCTCCGTTCCTTTGTGTTTTGGGATTAATGCATAAAACTCCCTAAGTTTTTGGAGCTTCTCCTCTGGAGTTTTGGCTTTAGAATATTCCTCCCACTTAGCCTGAGCCTCAGGCGGGAGGTTAGTAGGCATTACTTCTTCCTCCTCTTCTTCTTTATCTCTACAGCCTCACCCAAAGTAATAGACCTCAGAGTTATCTGAGATGCGGTCTCAGGTAGTGCAGATGTACTTCTCTCTGGATTCCTCTGAATTATACTTACCTCCAATAATTTTTCTATATTCCTTGCAACCTCGTATGAGGGAACGACCCTCTGAGCCTCTATGTTCCTAAGAAGAGATGCTTTGATATTTAAAGCTGCTGCTACTTGCTCTACCGTTAAACCAAGGGATTCTCTAGCCTCCCTCACTATGCTACCATAATTCTCAACATAATCTATCTCTTCAATTCTAGGACGTTTCTTGACAATAGGTACCCCTTTAGGAGGCTTCCTTGGAGGTTCTCGTTTAAGAGTTGCTTCTGCTCTGGTATCGGCTATCTTAACCTTTTTCTCCTTAAGCTTATCCTTTCTTATCTTCCTAGCACAGTTGGGACATACTTGCGCCTTATATCCTTCCAAGTCAACAGTTATTGGTTTACCCACGAAAGTTCCGCCACATATTTCACATACATATACGCTCTCTGACAAAGGTCCTTGGCACCCAAACCTAACCACATTAGGTAAACTTTAGTTTTATCATAATGATTCAATTGGCATGATGAGAAAGTTCAGGCCTAAGGATCTTGAGAAGATGCTAAGGAGCATGGGCGTGAAGGTAAGAAGTTTAGAGGCTGAAGAGGTGATAATCAACCTGAAAGGAGGAGAATCCCTGAGGATAGTTGATCCTCAGGTTACAGTAACGAAAGTAGGCGGAGAAGAAATCTTTCAGATTATGGGTCGCGTCGAGAGAGTATCCGTAGGGGAGCCGAAATACGAGCCATCTGAAGAGGATATAGCCCTAGTGGCATCCCAAGCGGGTGTAGACCGCGAGACCGCAAGGAGAGCGCTTATAGAGACCGGTGGAGACCTCGCCCAGGCCATTCTTAAACTCCAAGAGGGGATTTAATTGAGCTTACGAAGACTATGGGCTGTTTGGAGGATGCCTTACATTAAATTACTAGCTAGTGAAGAGGAGAGAGAGTGCATATTTTGTACCTTACCTGCGATGAAGAAGGACAGGGAAAATTTAATTCTATACAGATCCGAGCTCTCGTTTATCTTGATGAATAGATATCCCTACAATCCAGGGCACCTGATGATAGCTCCTTACAGGCATGTAGGAGACGTAGATAAACTCACAGATGATGAGGCAGCGGATATATGGAGATTGATAAAACTCTCTATCCTAACATTAAAGAGGGCTATGAACCCGGAAGGATTCAATATTGGAGCAAATATAGGCAAAGCCGCTGGTGCAGGATTTGATGGGCATGTACATATACATGTGGTTCCAAGATGGAGTGGCGATACCAACTTCATGCCGCTGATAGGCAATACAAAAGTAGTTAGCGACGCTCTGCATAATACATACGATGAACTGAAGAAAGCTCTCGAAGAGGTATTAGGGGGAATGTCGGGTAAATAGCTGGCATCTTTTTGGCATTAGAGAAAAGCTTTATTTATCATTAGGTCCCTCTGCTCGGGGGCCGTGGTCTAGCTTGGTAGGATGCCGGCCTCGGGAGCCGGAGGTCCCGGGTTCAAATCCCGGCGGCCCCATCCCTCAATAGCCTTCTCATTTCAGTAAAGCTTATTTGAGATGAGGACCATAGATTTAAGTAAGAGCCCCGGGCGGGATTCGAACCCGCGACCTGCCGCTTACGAGGCGGCCGCTCTGACCGGGCTGAGCTACCGGGGCTATCGGATATGAGAGGATTCCCGCTATAAACTTTACTGGATGAGGAAAGATGGACGAAGAGGATTTAGTGGTGCTTGCACTGGCTGTGGTTACGCATGACCTGAGTATTGCAAAGAAAATGCTTCACTTCTCGGAAGATGGAGTTCTAGAAGAAGGAGACATGATGGAAAAGCTTAGACTGGCTCCTACGGAATTAAGACAGTTACTATATAAAATGCAGGATGCCAACCTAGCAGTCCAGCTAGGGACCAAGGAGGATGAGGAGGGAAATCGCCTAACCTACTGGAGGATCAATAAAGACTTAGCTAGGTCTTTCCTACTCAGAAAATTAAGGGAAGCTAGGGATTATCTATTAAAGAGA